>NZ_JBFUHJ010000011.1:0-58590 GCF_056402455.1 Paenibacillus sp. P4_A7
GCTATGGACTTGGACTATTGGCAGCTGCAGTCGTCTATTCCTTAGGCATTTGGCTTCATGATCAGCCCTTAATCCATGGTATCGGCTTCCTCGAATCGGCAACGGTAGGTCTACTTATAAAAAAATACCGGGATCGTCTGTTTCGCTGTGATGTGGTTTTTTGGTTTATAATCGGAATACCTTTGATTTATATCACCTGCTATAAACAGTACCCCTCTGGTTCTTACGATTTGTTGCTCATAGCAAGTATCATCGCCGTAAGCGGCATGTTTAACGCATTGTTCGCCGAAGTCATACATTCGTATATCCCTTTGCGCAAATGGAGCGGATTCTCTACTTATGACCGACGTCCTCATGCTTTCAGCAAGCTGCTGTTTCATTTTTCATTCGGCATTATATTTGTATCCTTTCTACTAAATATCTATATGAACAGCCAGAGCTCTTTCAAAGAGGTAAGCATGAGCGCAAAGCGGCTGTCTATTAATGAAGTAGGCCGTCTATCCTACACTTTGAATGAATGGTCCATGCAGACTGGTCGTCCAACATCAGAAGATCAAGAGAAATTTATCCAAGAATATATCAATTCGGGCACTCCAAAGCTCGCCATTACAATAACCAATCATCAACGCCAAATAATCGCTTCAAGCAATCAGATTGAAATAGGGCAAACATTAAACTTGGCAGAGCGCAATAAACGAACACCTATAAATGCGAACATGTATTTAAATATTCCTAATCCGAAATCTAATACAAAGTACTTTTATACTTGGCATGACGGTTATTTCGTATATTCTGACGCCCTAGCTGGTGGCAAATGGAACGTCTTTGTTCATGTTCCAATCACAGACTTTCAAAATTATTTATTTTCCAAATACTTTACTCACTTTGCTTATTTAGTAGGTCTAGCTTTGTTCTCAGCTCTTCTTTCTTACTTGATAAACCGCAAGCTTGTACAAAGCCTGACTAGATTGACTGCCTCAACTACAGATTTACCGCATAAGCTGAAACAAATGGAGACCGTCGAATGGCCTGACAGCAGTATTATGGAGATTCATTTACTCATTTCTAACTTCAAACATATGTCCGCCAATCTTCTTCATCTGTTTCATGAATCGCAAACCAATCGAGAGCGACTGGAGACGCAAACTTACTTGCTGCAGCAATCGGAGGAACGTCTGCACCAGCTTGCCTATTATGATATGCTGACCGGATTGCCGAACAGGCTGCAGTTTAACAAGCACTTTCAAGATATGATCCTATTGTATTCAGGTACAGAACAGTCGATTGCTGTCATGTTCGCGGATATAAATCGATTCAAGCAAATTAATGATACACTCGGACACTCGGTCGGAGATATTCTTCTGCAGAAAGCGGCTGAACGTTTCGAAGCGGCTACACAAGATTATTGCACCGTGTTCAGACTAGGCGGAGACGAATTTGTGTTTGTAGGACAGTTTGATGACGAGGCCGCTATGCACAACACCGCGCAGTCGATCTGTCGTTCGTTTGATGCCCCTGTAAACATTGACGGAACGGCTCTTTTCCTAACCGTTAGTGTAGGAATTAGTATATTCCCTCAGGATGGAGGCGACCTGGATACGATTGTTAGAAATGCTGATATCGCCATGTACAGTGCTAAGGAGCAAGGAGATGGATGCTATCGGTTTTTCAAGCCCAACTTGAAGACAGCATTAACAGAAAAAATGCAATTAGAAAACGGTTTGCATCATGCCCTGCTAGAAAATCAATTTTCATTAAACTATCAGCCGAAAATAAACGCATTAACCGGAGAGCTCTGCGGCATCGAAGCACTGATTCGCTGGAAGCATCCTGAACTTGGCATGATTCCGCCAGATCGCTTCATTCCGCTTGCTGAGCAATCCGGATTTATTTTTGAAATCGATAGCTGGGTATTCCGTGAAGCCTGCAGACAGAACAAGGCTTGGCAGGATGCTGGATTACAGAAAATATGCGTTTCAGTCAACATTTCAGGAAGACATTTCGACCAAGGTCATTTAATTGAAATGATCGTAAATGTATTGGAAGAAACCGGATTAGAAGCTCAGTACGTAAGCCTCGAATTAACAGAAAGCGTCTTTATGCAAAATATGGAGCAGGTGATCGAGCGAATCATACATTTGCGTAAGCTTGGCATTTATATTTCCATAGATGATTTCGGTACGGGCTATTCCTCATTGAACCAACTGCGCCGATTGCCTATTTCTGACGTGAAACTTGATCGCTCCTTCATCTCCGATATTGCTAACGATGAGAAGAAGTCTTCTATTGTAAAAGCCATTATCGAGCTGGTACACAGCATGAATATGAAGGTCGTTGCCGAGGGAGTAGAGACGCTCGCTGAATCACAGCTTTGCACCGATCTGCAATGCGATGAGCTTCAGGGCTATTTGTTCAGCAAGCCGCTTCCTCCTGAGGAGTTTGAGCAAATGCTAAGAAATCAAGGAAAAGTTGCTGATTTGCAGAGAGTAGGCTATGGACTCAGTTCGGAGTAAAACTGCATCTGCATAAGGACTAGAAAATGCTTTTAGCCAACGGCAGTTACATGCAAAAGTGCCTGCAACCAAATAAAACTTACAACCAAAAAAGCGGCCACATGGCCGCTTTTCCGCTGTAATAAAAACCTGCTTCATTATTAAGCAGTCGGAGCGGTAGCTTCCGCTTTAGCTGCAGCCTCATCATCAGTAGTAGCCGTACCACCCGGGCAATCACCCCGTTCTCCTCTTCCTTCTTTACCTCCGCCAAATGTCGGCAACTCGCCGCTTACCTGCTTAGCAGCGCGATCAGCAGCTTCTGCAAGCTTCGTATCAAGCTGCTCCTTCGTTATTTTTCCCACTGCAAGCTGCTCATCTAGCTTTTCTTTACTCGCGCTTACCAGTACATCAATAACCGCCTGAGTCTTAACGCCCTTCTCAACTGCAAGTGCTGCAAGTGTCTTCCCTGCCTTCATTGCTGTTTTTAGCTCATCGCTAGTTACTCCTAGAACTTTGGCTACCGCATCGCTATTGAAGCCCTTTCCTTCTCCGCCAAATCCTCTAAGTCCGCCATGCTTGCCTAGCTCAAAACCTTTGGAGTCAAGAAGTCTCTCAGCCGCAGCATCGTTGTCTGGTTTGATCTGAGCGTCTGCTTCAGCACCTTGATTGCTTCCATCTGTAGTTGCTATTTTCGAAGCCTCCGCTTGCGCAGCATTGAGCCATTCCACTAGCTTAGCTTTTAATTCCGCTCTCGTTTTACCTTGCTCTGCTGCCAGCTCTGCTAGCGTTGTCGTCTCTAACTTTGATTTAAGCGCTGCCTCGTCAAGCTCTAAGTACTTCTGCAATTGCTCTTTAATTTGCGTCATTCCTAGCCCTCTAACATGATCAAACCCACTGCGTTTGCCTCCGCGCCCCTTACTAGCCTGTCCTTCATTCGTTTGCGCGGTCTGACTTTGCTTCAATGCACTGCCTCCACTATCTACCTCCGCCGCATTAGCTAATTGGCTCGTMCGGAGACCAACTCCTCCAATTGTAAGTGCCAATACAATAGCGACGGCCGTAATAGCTTTCGTTTTCGATTTCATCATGTTACCATCCACCTCTCGAAAAAAGTTTGTTTTGTTGTTACAGGCTTCATTCTAGCCATCGCTCCTTAATTCCCCTTTAATCCCAGCTGAAAGTTAGCTGAACATCTTCCAGCTCAACTGCCTTCAACTACCTTCGCCCACCATAATCAACCTAAATCAAACTGAATAAGCCCCAAATAACGCATAGCTGCAACCCGACCTCGTCAAAATGATACAAGAATATCCCTTAAGCTCAATAATCACGCTTACAGACTCAAACTGACCAAAAAAAGAAGCCTTAAGCCTTCAAATCATGCTTACAGCCTCCCCAAACCCCCTATTCGCGCAGATTATCGAGCTTTAAGCCGAAAAATCAAGCTTACAAACCGAAACTAACCAAAAAAAGAAGCTGTAAGCACCATTTCGATGCTTACAGCTTCTTCAACTATCAATTGCTAACCCCATACCAGCCTTTGGCCTATGCCGATGTTACAGCAGATCCGAACTGCAGCTGATACATGGCGAAGTACTTGCCTTGCTTCTCCATCAGCTGGTCATGATTGCCGTGCTCCACAATAACACCGCGATCGAGCACCAAAATTTGGTCCGCTCCACGAATGGTCGACAGCCTATGCGCGATAACAAACGTCGTGCGCCCTTTCTTGAGCACATCAAGCGCCTCCTGAATAATCGCTTCTGTCTCCGTATCAATGCTCGCCGTTGCCTCATCCAAAATAAGAATCGCTGGATCATAGGCCAGCGCTCTTGCGAATGAGATCAACTGCCGCTGACCCGCGGACAGCGTGCTGCCTTTCTCAATAACTGGCGCATCAATGCCGTCTGGAAACTGACTGAACATATCATAGGCACCAACATCTCGAAGTGCCTGCTCCACCTTTTGCCTGCTAATCTCCGGATTACCCAGGCTAACATTAGACGCAATCGTTCCCGTGAACAGGAACGGATCCTGCAGTACAATACCCATATGCTGACGTAAATGCTGCTTCGGAATATCCCGAACATCGGTACCATCCACCACAATACGCCCTTCGTTCGTATCATAGAAACGGAACAATAAGTTCAATATCGAGCTTTTGCCTGATCCGGTGTGACCAACGAGCGCAACCGTTTCACCTTGATTCGCTTTAAAAGTAATATTGCGAAGCACTAACTCATCCTTCTTATAGGCAAACGAAACATCATCAAAGGAAACCTCACCCTTATAACGTTCCATACCACCAGCCGCTACGTCGATACCCACTTCATCCATTAGAGTAAATACACGCTCTGCTGATACCCTTGCCGTCTCCAAATTAGATAGTTGATTTACGATACCAACAATCGGTGCGAACATTCGATTCATATAATCTACGAAGGCGTAAAGCACACCGACCGATAAAGCCGAACCAAATGATCCGCCCCAGAACATCCAAATCACTACTAAAAATAAAATGTTTCGAACGACGTTCACCAAATTATGCGAGGTAATGGAATTTAAACTAAGAAGCTTGTTTTGATACGTGTAATAATGATCATTCAGCTCCTCAAACTCCTTTGTCGTCTCCTTCTTATGACGAAAAGCTTGAATGATTGTCATCCCTTGAATCGATTCATTGATCATGCCATTAATCTCGCTAAGCTTCGTCCGAATAATGCGATTATACTTTGCTGCAAACCGCCGATATACGATAATCCAAACGATCAGAATTGGAATGATTGGCAGCGAGATCAATGCTAGACGTGCATCCAGCAGGAATAACGCACCATAAATCGCAACAATATAGATAACGCCTGTAAAAAAATTAGCTAAAACCCCAACGTAAAGCTCACGAATCGCTTCCGTATCATTTGTCACTCGGGAGACAACTTGCCCCGCCGACAAATTGTCGTAGTATTGAACCGGCAAGCGGTGCGTATGTGCAAAAATATCATTCCGCATCTTACGCACGATCCGATTAGCTGATGTTTGCAGCATGAGACGCTGGCCGTACGTAAACACGGCAACAAGCAGCAGCAAGCCAAAATACATAATAGCCATACGTATTAGTGCCGGAAACTCTGGTTCATAGAACGAATAGAGCTCTTTTGAGGAAAGCTTCGTTACTGTGTAGGAGGCCGTCTCACCTGTATCCTTATTGGTTACGGTCATTTCATCGCCCTCAACTACTCGCTTGCCTCCCTTAAACTTAAGCGCCTCATCCAGCCAATAAAATTGACGCCCAACCTGAAGCACTCGTACCTCTTTACCTTTCTGGTCCTCAGTAGCAGCACCAGCGGCAAAGTGATCCTCACGCTTATACCATTTATCTTTATAATGAACCGCATAGGATTGTTCTGCCTCGACCTCATGCCATTTTTTCTCGATACCGAGAATGTTTTGATCAATCATTCGTTTGGCAATAAACGGCCCTGCAAGCTCTGCGCTTACAGCTAGCACAAGCAGCAGCAGCGCGAGCAGGATCGTTTTCTTATAAAGCATGGCGTATTGAAACAATCGTTTTCCTGTGTTACCCATTGCTCTTCACGCCCTTCATTTATTACGTTTCAATAATAGCTTCCAACTGCTGGCGATCATACTGCTCCCGATACCATCCGCCGCTCTCAAGCAATTGCTCATGAGTACCCTCTTGTACAATACGTCCTTCATCAAGCACGATAATCCAATCGGCATGCTGGACTGCGGACAATCGATGCGTCGTGATAAGTGTTGTTTTGCCCGCCCGTTCTGTGCGAATGCCTTCAATAATTTCAGACTCCGTCTTGCCATCAACTGCAGACAAGGCATCATCCATTAACAATATATCAGGATTCGAAATAAGCGCACGAGCTATACTGACTCGCTGCTTCTGCCCACCGGAAAGCGCGACACCCTTCTCGCCAACTAGCGTCTCCAGCCCATCAGGCAAAAAGGCAATGTCCTTAGCAAAGGAAGCACGCTCCAACGCTCGCTGTAAATCTGCGTCCGTTCCATCCTTGAGACCGAAGAAGATATTCTCGCGGATCGTCCTGGAGAATAAAATCGGCTGCTGCGGCACGTAGCCTATCCAGCCGAGCAAATGATCAATTTTCAAGCTTCCAATTGGAGCTCCTGATATCGTTATATTGCCTTTACCAACGGGATATTCACGCAGCAGCTGCTTTAGAAGCGTTGTTTTACCGCTGCCGGTGCGTCCAACGATGCCCAGGGTTTGACCTTGACGGAGCTTGAACGACACATCCACTAAGTTATCCACGTTGGAAGATGGATAACGGAAGGTTACATGCTGGAACTGAAGCGTTTCTGGCTCAGCCACCTCCGCTGGTACAGCAGCATCCTGTACGTCTGGTTTATAACCAAGTGTTTCATTAACACGATCAAGTGATGCGTTACCACGCTGCATAATATTGATAAGCTCTCCAATCGCGAACATAGGCCAAATGAGCATACCAAGGAAGACGTTAAAGGATACTAATTCCCCAAGCGTAATTTCATTATGAAAAACTAAGTAACCGCCATAACAGAGCCCAATTAAATAGCTCGTTCCAACAAGAATTTTCATAGTTGGCTCGAACAGCGCATCTATACGGGCAACTGCAATATTTTTACTCAGCACATCTTGTGTCTTGGCGCTGAACCGAGCCTTGCTTGCATCCTCCTGTACGAACGCGCGAATAACACGTACGCCAGAAACGGACTCCAGCACCTGATCGTTCAAATCGCCGAATGCATCCTGTGCATCCATAAAACGCTCGTGAATTTTTTTACCATAATGCTTCATCGCAAGAGCCATTAATGGTAGCGGCAGCAGCGCTGCAAGCGTCAGCTTCACGCTTATGAGTCCAGCCATTACAATTAATATAGTAATCATGAACAAGGTTGAATCAATTAGAGTTAATATACCGAACCCAGCAGTCTGTGCTACCGCACCTAGATCATTCGTCGAACGCGCCATTAAATCACCTGTACGGTTGCGTTCATAGAAGGTTGGAGTCATTTTCAGAAAATGACTCATAAGATTCGTACGCAATATTCGCTCAAGTACGAATGCTCCGCCAAAAAGCTGATAGTGCCATATATACGTAATGAAATATCCAACGACCGTAATGCCAATCCAACTGAACAGTACGAGATCAAACTCAGTCTGACCTAGCAGATCCTGATGAATGCCATCAATTGTGTAACCAATTAGCCATGGCGGAATTACATCTAGAAAACCCGTCAATACTAGAAGAGAGATGGCTACGGTATAACGTTTCCAATAAAGCTTAAAGAACCAACTCAACTTTTTGAGTACACTAAACATGCTTCTTATCACACCTTCCGCTATCCATCCAAGCTTCATTTTCCTAGAAAACGCAAAAAAGCGAGTCGCCGTAACGACACGCTTCTTCCTGCAAGAGACAAACGACACATCCGTGATAGGCTGCAGTCGCACTCTTTAAGCATAGAAAAGGCGCATGATTACGGTACGTAACCATGCGCCTTTGATTTGGGATTACCCTTTAATCAAAGAGAAATGACGCGCGGATGGATTACGTTATTCATTTTGAAACGATGATTAATTGCTACGGACGACATAAAATCACTATAATTTCTCATGGAACGTAATCCTCCTCTCGAATAAAATCTATTTGTCACTTTACCATTGGAAGAAATTACTGTCAATACCTATCCAATCACATTAAGGAGTTGATCAAATGGGTCATTATGAATTATCATRTAAAAGATATCTTTTATGCACCTTCAAATTAAATTCCTAGTAATCCGATCAAATATATGGTATATTCAACAAATCACATAAATGAGAGACATGGAGGATGGAACTATGCGTAATCGTAAAAGCATATTCGGAGTCATTACATTGGTAATATTGACCTTGTTGGTCAGTGCTTGCTCCGGAAATAACACGAAACAAAACCCATCAGAGGGTTCATCCAATTCACCAGCTAATGAATCCCAGACTGGTGGAGATAAACCGAAAGAAGGCGGCAGCGCCATTATCGCTGTTGGTGCCGATCCAGTTATTTTGAATCCGAACTATGCAGGCGACCGTGTAAGCTTAACCATTGACCAAGCATTGTTCGCTCCTTTGTTCCAAGTTAACAAAGGCAAGAAAACGTTCTACCTAGCAGACAGCTTAGAAGCATCCGCAGACAATCTTACTTACACATTGAAGCTGAAAAGCGGTCTTACTTGGCACGATGGCGAGAAGCTGACAGCAGATGATGTCGTATTCACAATTGATAAAATTCTCGATGAGAAACAAAACAGTTTCCTTAGAGGGAACTTCATCGTTAATGGCAAACCAATCCAAGCCGTTAAAGTTGACGAAACGACAGTAGAATTTAAGCTGCCGCAAGTTAGCCCGGCATTCGAAGCTACATTAGTTCAAGTGTCTCCTATTCCAAAGCATATTTTTGAGAATGAAGCTGACCTTGAGAAAAGTTCTAAAAATGATGCACCAATTGGTTCAGGAGCATTTAAGTTCAAGGAGTACAAAACAGGTGAATATGTAACGTTGGAGAGATTCGATGGTTACTTCGGCGGCAAACCGCACCTTGATTCGATCACATACCGAATTGCAAAAGATACGAATGCAGCTAACCTAGCTCTTCAAAGCGGCGAAATCAACATTAAATATATTGATCCACAAGATGTAGGCACTATTCAAACTTCAAACAAGTTTGAAATTCTGCCTTACAGCGAAGGAAGATTGTCATACCTTCTGTTTAATCACAATAGTGATACAGGCGTTTTAGGCAAGAAAGAAGTTAGACAGGCTCTATCCTATGCGCTTAGTCGTGACGAACTTATCCAAGTCGCTTATACTTCTAATGAATATGCGGATCCAGCGAAATCTATTTTCGCACCAGACGCTCTGTACCAAACAAATGAATTAACTACCTTCGATAATGATCCAGCAAAAGCGAAAGAGATGCTTAAAGCTGCAGGAGTAGATGGGCTTAAGCTGCGTTTCATCTTATCGAGCGGCAACAAGGCACAAGAAGCAATTGGACTATACGTGCAACAGAAGCTGAAAGCTGTTGGAGTTGATGTAGAGATCAAGTCGATGGACGCTTCTGCTTACATGGAGAAATTTACAGATCCGAATTCAACAGACTTTGAACTGATTGCAGGCGGATATATTATGGGCTTCGACCCTGACGCTTACAGCATTTTGTATAAATCAACAGAAGGTTCTAACTACACGCATTACAATAACAAAGAAGTCGACGAGCTCTTCAAGCAGGGTGCCGGTGAAGCTGATCCGACGAAGCGCGGAGAGATCTATAAAAAGCTTCAAGAAATCGTAGCGGGTGATGCAGCGGTTTATCCGATTGCCTACACGAAATCAATTGTAGCGGTTGATAAGAAATTCGGCGGCCTGGAAGAAGCGGTTCTTAAACCGGTCGTTATTTTTGAAGATTTGTCTAAAATCTACCTGAAATAACAAGCGTAAACGGCTRTYGCCGTCCTTGGTGGCAAAAGCTCGTTTCGCGTTGAATTATAAGCCTATTATAAGTGTATAACATATAAATTCTTATAATTGGACGTAGGAAAATAAGCTGGAACGTTCAGCTTATTTTTTTGTCCATATCTGACTAGGAGAATGCACGCATGGGACAACTCATCGCCAGAAGATTGCTGCAAACTATACCGATGCTGTTCTTCGTATCGATTGTTTGCTTCACTTTGGTTAAACTCGCGCCTGGAGATCCCGTTCTATCCTTCGTCACGCCAAATATGCATGCGGAGGATATCGAACGGATTCGGCATAACTTAGGCTTGGATAAGCCAGCCTATATGCAATACTTAATTTGGATCAAAGAGGTTTTATCCGGAAATTTAGGTTACTCTCTGATCAACCATCAGCCCGTGCTCGATCAGATTTTGGATCGTCTTCCGGCAACGGCGGGCTTGATGGGTACATCCATCGCACTCGCCGTAATACTAGCCATACCTCTTGGCCTAGTTGCGGGGGCAAACCGAAATCGCTTTGTTGACAAGCTGATTAACTTATTCTCGTATATCGGTATCTCCGTTCCCTTGTTCTGGCTTGCTATGCTGCTTATGTACTTCTTCTCAGTTAAGCTTCAGTGGCTGCCAAGTATGGGGATGCGAACAATCGGGGTCAATTCCGTCATAGACGTTATTAAACATGGTATTCTTCCTTGCTTTATACTCGCTTTTGGTTTTCTTGCGGTCTACGTCAGATATATAAGGTCGAGTACAATCGGTCAGCTTAAGGAAGATTATGTACAAATTCAATATGCTTTTGGATCAACGAAGAAGACCATCTTGTACCGTCATGTTATGAAGCATGTGCTGTTGCCCGTCATAACGCTGCTAGGCATGTCGTTCGCAGACTTAGTGACAGGTGCGATAGTCACGGAGACGGTATTTTCTTGGCCGGGGATCGGATCCCTTGGCATGACCGCTGTAAGAGGAATGGACTACCCTGTCATCATGGGAATTACGTTATTCTCCTCCGTTATGCTGATCTTTGGCAATCTAGCTGCGGATATTCTATACGGATTCGCGGATCCGCGAATTAAGACGAGGAGGTAATCGTATGAATCGGAGCAAATGGCTAAACGTCCGCAATGAGTTGTTCTCGAACGGACTCGGTATCGCGGGAATTGTCATCCTGGTCGTGTTCACCCTAGCGGCCGCACTTGCTTTCCTTTCACCGCACGATCCTAATGCGTTGAACGTTATGGAACGATTGCAGCCTCCTAGTGCGGGGCATTGGTTTGGGACAGATGATTTTGGAAGGGACTATTTTGCTAGGGCGCTTTATGGAGGCCGTGTATCACTTATGGTTGGTTTCGCGTCCATGATTCTCGCGACCGGAATTGGTGTAATAGTCGGAGTAATCAGCGGCTATTTTGGCGGGTTCATTGATAATTTACTTATGAGACTGCTCGAAATCGTAATGTCGATTCCGTCCTTTCTTATTCTTCTATTGCTTAGCGTGTTTCTCAAACCAAGTGTAGGCAATATTATTGTTATTATTTCCCTCTTGATGTGGATGAACATTGCCAGAATCGTAAGGGCTGAGACGATGACGATCAAAGAGCGAGAGTATGTCTTGTACGCGCAGGCATCTGGTCAAGGCGCATTTGGAATTATTGGCAAGCATATTCTCCCTAACTTGATGCCTGTCATTATAGTAGGAGCGACTAACAACATCGCATCTGCGATTATGATGGAATCTTCCCTGAGCTTTCTAGGTTTCGGAGTGCAAGCTCCCAATGCAACTTGGGGCAGTATGCTGAATAACGCGCAGGGATATATCGCGCAAGCACCATATCTCGCTTTATTTCCAGGCCTATTCATTCTGCTGACGGTTCTTAGCTTTAACGTGCTCGGTGATATTTTGCGCGTAGGATTCGAGCCGAAGCTTATAAAGAGATAAGCCGTTAGGTAACGGAAGCTTAGCAAAGGAGTGAATGAAAAGATGACAGAACGGATGCTGACCGTTAAAGACTTAAAGGTTTCTTTTAATACCAGAGACGGAGAAAATCAAGCCGTTCGCGGTGTGAGCTTTCATGTTAATGAAGGAGAAACCGTAGGCATCGTCGGGGAATCAGGCAGCGGCAAGAGCGTAACTGCGAAGGCTATTCTCGGCTTAATTCCTCCGCCAGGAAAAGTGCTTGAAGGAGAGATCAACTATCGCGGAGAGAGCTTGACCGGCTTATCTGAGAAGGAATGGCGAGGCATTCGCGGCAATCAAATTGCTATGGTTTTCCAAGATCCGATGACCTCCCTCAATCCCGTCAAGAAAATCGGAGCGCAAATGACAGAGATCATCGCTAGACATCGCGGTTTAAACAAAGCTGATGCGCTTAAGGAAGCAATTAAGATGCTGCGCGAGGTTGGTATTACTGCGCCAGAAGAGAGAGTCAATCAATATCCTCATGAATTCAGTGGTGGTATGAGGCAGCGGGTCATGATTGCTATGGCTCTCTCCTGTAAACCGGATCTTCTGCTCGCTGATGAGCCTACAACTGCACTCGATGTTACGATACAAGCCCAGATCCTTGATCTTCTTAAGGAGCTTAAAGATAAATCACAAATGTCCATCGTCCTTATCACGCATGATTTGGGCGTAGTTGCACAAGTATGCTCGCGCGTAATCGTTATGTATGGCGGGATGGTCATGGAAGAAGGACTCGTAGATGATATCTTCTTCCGTCCGGGACATCCTTATACACAAGGCCTTCTTCGTTCGGTTCCTAAGCGCGATGGCGGAGCCCGCGAGCGGTTGGTGCCTATCGAAGGAACACCTCCGGATTTACTCAACCCGCCTCCTGGCTGTCCGTTCATAGAGCGATGCCCTCATGCTTTCAGCAAGTGCGTGGAGCGGCCGCCATTATTTGAGCTCGGCAACGATCAACGGGCCATGTGTTGGCTGCTTGATAAGGAGGACAAAGCGGATGAGTAATAACAAGAAGAGCGATATTCTCGTAGATGTCCGAAATCTGAAGAAGCATTTTACCAAGGGTAAAGACCTTTGGGGACGCAGCACGCAAGTATTGAAGGCTGTTGATGGCGTAAGCTTCCAGATCCGTCAAGGAGAAACGTTCGGTTTGGTCGGTGAATCAGGAAGCGGTAAGTCGACAGTAGGACGCTGTTTGATCCGTCTCTACGATTACACAGAAGGAGAAATCTACTTCGACGGCCATAACCTTTCCAATCTGAACGAGAAGCAGCTTAAGCCGTTCAGGAGCCGTATCCAAACTATTTTCCAAGATCCGTACTCTTCGCTTAATCCAGGTATGAATGTGCTCGAGCTCATTGGTGAGCCGATGGATATTCACGGGCTTTACAAGGGCGATGAACGAAAAGACGCGGTTGCAGCACTTCTTGATAGAGTCGGCCTGAAACGTGATCATCTGTATCGGTATCCCCATGAATTCAGCGGCGGACAACGGCAGCGTATCTCAATCGCTAGAGCGCTGTCTGTTAAGCCTGAGTTTGTCGTATGCGATGARCCAATCTCGGCGCTTGATGTATCCGTGCAGGCTCAGGTTGTGAACATGCTTGAGGATTTGCAGGCTGAATTCGGACTAACGTATCTCTTCATCGCGCATGACCTATCCATGGTTAGACATATCTCCGACCGAATCGGCGTTATGTATGGCGGCCGCCTTGTAGAGGTTGCAGATAGCGATGAATTATATGAGAATCCGCTTCACCCTTATACGAAGGCTCTTTTATCAGCTATTCCAATACCGGACCCTAGGATCATTAGTAAAAGAACCTCGTTAAAGGAAAGTGCTCCTAACCATGGAACAGGCTCAGGTGAGTACCAACTGCGTGAGGTTAGTCCTGGACACTTTGTTGCCGAGCATTGAGTTATCCCCTCTATTTGTCGATAGAATATCACCGTGAAAGTGTATATTCTTCTGGTGGCTTGAAGACCATTTTAAATTAGTTTGACATAGTGAAACTAATGAGATAAATGATGGAAAAAGAGACGATTTAGTTTCAGTATTTGCAGCTAATTGACTGGATAGAGGGCACGGATCGAGCTAACCCAGCAATTAAGTTCATTCCCTGACACTAAATTGCAGCTCACCTTTTCGCAGCCTCATTTAATTGCAAAATTTGAAACTATACGGGCATAGCAAATAGGGGAATGGACGCAGCGTCCATTTAGCTGTTTTTCGTTTACTGTGCTCTAGAAATAGAAGAAATAAGAGCAAAAAATTAGGGAGCGTGGACAAGACATGGAGATAACAAACCAAGTGAAGCTATCGCAATGGGACGCATTGATGCTTGAATCCTTGCGTGCTCATGGATACTCTAATGAGGAGCTAATACGCAAAGTTAAAGCGGGAGAGCTTCCGAAAGACGAAAGCGAATTCCAATTTGATTATCACGCTCTTACAGCCTTCGCAGCGGAACATTCAGATGTCTTTGAAGCAGCAGTGCTGCAAGGATATCAGATCAAATACAACACGGTTCGTGGAATTCGGTGTTGGATTCTAATCCGCTTCAAAAAAGATCCTGAACTGCTGTTAGAAACAGGCGGCGAAGCGGTTCACGCATCGTTGACTTCCACTGAGAAGGATGAGCTAACGTCTGTCCTATCATTCGGCTGGGGAGTTCACGAGGAGCGTCCCGCTTCTAACGCTGAAGCAGGTTTATTCCGCATTGAGCCTATCCAACGATAGGAAGCTATTATAAGTAACCTAGTATTTTCTAAAAGGTCGACCTTACGCGGGTCGGCTTTTTGTGTTCAGGGAATAATTAGGGCTAACTTCGGAGAAACATATAAAACTAATAACGAATGGCGTTGCATGTTGTTTGTCACAAATCGTTGCGGATTATAGTGATTGAAATCACACCGGTCACTTACTTTTGACCTCTATAATTAGGTTTATCAAAAACAATTGCGTAACGAATAGATACAGGAGGGATTTTCCTATGTTAAACAATAAAACGATCGATATCATTAAATCAACCGTTCCCGTACTAGAGCTTCACGGTGTCGCCATTACGAAACGTTTTTATGAATTAATGTTCACCTCCCATCCAGAGCTGTTGAATATATTTAATCACGCCAACCAAAAGCAAGGAAAGCAACAAGCTGCCCTTGCTAATGCGGTGTATGCGGCAGCCGTTCATATTGATAATCTCGCTGCTATCATTCCTGTCGTGAAGCAAATTGGACATAAACACCGTAGTCTCGGCGTAAAAGCAGAGCACTATCCTATCGTTGGCGAGCATCTGTTGAAGGCTATTAAGGAAGTGCTTGGAGCAGCAGCTACAGACGATATTTTACAGGCATGGGCTGATGCTTACGGCGTGATCGCCGGCGCATTTATTGGCATAGAGGAAGAAATGTATGAGCAAGCGAAAAATCAATCCGGAGGCTGGGAGGGATTCCGAGCTTTTCGAGTGGAACGAAGAGTCAAGGAAAGCGATGTAATCACCTCCTTTTACCTCGTACCCGAGGACGGAGGAGCATTGGCTGACTTTGAACCTGGACAATATATAAGCATCAAGATGGCTATCGCGGGTGAGGAGTATACACAAATACGGCAATACAGCTTATCCGATAGTGCAGGAAAAGGATATTACCGTATTTCCGTCAAAAGGGAGGATGGCAGTCAAGGCCACCCTGCAGGCAAGGTATCTACTTATTTGCATAAACATGTTCAAGCGGAAGATGTTGTGTGGCTCTCAGCTCCAGCGGGAGATTTTGTTCTGAACCAGGAAGATGAACGTCCTGTAGTGCTTCTTAGCGGCGGCGTTGGACTAACTCCGATGGTGAGCATGCTGAATACGTTGACAGAAAAATACCCGAATCGTCCTGTTACTTTTATTCATGCTGCTCAAAATAGCGGGATGCATGCCATGGAAGAGCATATTACGTCTCTAGCGAGCAAGAATCATCAGGTGTCCGTTTACTATTGCTATAATAATCCGACAAAAAATGACCTCGAGCAGCAAACGCACCATAAAGAAGGCTATATCGACCTGCCTTGGCTTCAAACGGTTATCGCTGATCGCAATGCCCAATTTTATTTCTGTGGACCGCTGCCATTCATGCAGGCCATCAACAGCTCATTAGAAGCTTGGGGCGTTCCTGCCTCCGATATTCATTTTGAGTTTTTCGGCCCTGCTGCCAGTTTGGTGCAGACAGTCAGCGTTTAATAAACGATCGGAACAGCAAGCATGGCAATCGAAATAACCTGCTTATTTCGATTGCGCGCGCAATAGCCTGTTGACTGTCTCGCGGCGAAGACCGATGAGCTGCCCAATCTCATCCTGGGTTAGAACATCGGTCAGCGTTGCCGGCGCGATATAGGTTCGAAACCACTGCTGTAATTTCATCAGCTTATCCGCAGGCGTTACTTGCGTCAATTGGTCAATTCTTTGCTGCATCATCCGGAGCTTGTCTTGAAGAAGCAATGCAATTTCTCTGCTCTTTACAGGGTTCTGATTAATATCGTCATACCACTCTTGCGGAGATACGATCTCGATATCGCAGGTCATTAGCGCGACTGCCGTGCCGTGGTACGCCATCGGGCTAATTAATGAATGATGCGGAATCGTCTCCTTTGGAACAATAATATTCACTAGAAACGGATTGCCGTCCTCGTGAACACGAACGATTTTGAGCAGACCACTTTTCACATGATACAACGGACCGGTTTCTCCTTGGTGAAACAGCGTTTCGCCTTTATGAATCAACATGACACTCAACTCCATTTAAGCGCTTGGCCGATTATAGGCTGAGCTTTTTTTTTTGGCATATCAGCTAGGAAAATCATCATTAGCTCTTCCACTCATCCGGCAGCAGTCGTTGATATTGCGGCTGCAAATAACGATCATCAATGAGGACCAGCGTACCGCTATCCGTCTCCGAACGAATGAGCCTTCCTCCGGCCTGCAGTACCTTATTCATGCCGGGGAATACATAAGCGTAGTCGTAGCCGTTTTTTCCATGCTCATTAAAATAATCCTTCAGCATATTCCGCTCCACACCAAGCTGCGGCAGCCCGACACCTACGACGATAACGCCGATTAAACGGTCCCCTGTGAGGTCAACTCCCTCTGAGAAAATACCGCCCATAACAGCAAAGCCAATCAGTGTCCGCTTGCTTCCCGCCTGAAACGAAGCTAGAAACTCGTCCCGCTCCTCTTCCGACATATCAGACTTTTGCAGCAGCACATCGACATCGTTATCATTACCAACAGGCTCCGTCCAGTCCACCAATTCCATGTAAGCCTCATAGACCGCATTCATATACGCATACGAAGGAAAAAATACAAAATAATTGCCTGGGCGCTCATTGATTAAACGCTGCAGCAGCTTAACTATGGGGAGCCTAGAATCATTTCGATCATTGTACCTTGTCGATAGCGGCTCAATAATGACATTCAACTGCTCTTTGGAGAAAGGGGACGGTATCGACAGTGTGTAGTCATTCTCGCCTGCTCCCAGCATGTCCATATAATAAGAAACGGGAGACAATGTTGCTGAGAAATAAATATGTGAACGATAACCTTTGCCCATTTGCTCCAGAAGCAAGGATGGATCGAGGCAGAATAGCTTTAACCTTACATCACTTTTCGTCAGCTCCGTATAGACGATATATCGCTCATCAAACAGCTTCGCCGTACGAATAAAGTTTTGTGCTTCAAAATAAGTATCCAGCAGCAATCCGCTAGCGCTAGCGTTTCCGCTGCCGCTCAGTCCAACACCCGCGAGCGCTTGTCCCGCCGCAAGAGCGAACACATCCATTAATCCGACAAGCTCCTCTGGCAGCTGTTTATCTACCCTGTACGACGCCTCTTCACTCCTCTTACGCAGAGCTATGAAGTAATCATTGACCGCTTTCGCTGCCTTATAGCCTTCCGTATGCACGCCCTTCAACTCCCGCTGCAGCGCCAAAAATGAAGACTTAGACAGCTCCGCTGAAAACATTTCCCGGGCACGATCCACCAAGTTATGTGCCTCGTCCACAAGCAGCACTGTCTTCTTTTTCTGCTCCGCATACTGCCGTTTGAATGAAATACGCGGGTCAAAAATATAATTGTAATCGCAAATGACACCATCTGCGGCGTAAGCAACATCCAGTGAAAACTCAAACGGACAAACTCGATGTTTCCGGGCATACTCCTCAATTACTGTCCGTGTCATCGCTGTCTCGTTCCCCAAAATATCAAGCACCGCGCCATTTACACGGTCGTAATAACCTTCGGCATAAGCACAATACTCCTTCTCACAGCGTACCTCTTCTTGGAAGCAAATTTTACTCTTCGCCGTAAGCGTGACTGTATGAAGATGCAGACCCTTCGACTGCATAAACAGCATCGCGTCCTCCGCCGCCGCTCTCGTCGTCGTTCGCGCCGTCAAGTAATAAAAACGCTGCACCATGCCTGCACCCATCGCTTTTATGGTCGGAAAGGTAGTAGAAATCGTCTTGCCAATACCTGTTGGAGCCTTTGCAAACAATCGAACGCCTTCATCGATTGTCTTATACACAGCACCTGCGAGCTTGCGCTGCCCCGCTCGGTACGAATCAAAAGGAAAAGCCAGCTTCTGAATGCTCTCATCCCTCGTCTGCTCGTGACGGCGGCGCAGCTGTGCGTATGGCGCATATAGTCCGACAACCTCGAGCACAAAGCGTTCCAGCTCCTCTATGTTCGCTTCCCTTACAAAACGTCGTTCCTGCTCCGTCTCGGTCTGCACATAAGTTAGCTGCACGCGCATCTGCGCCTCCCCATGCTCCATGGCGTACATGTAAGCATAGAACATCGCCTGCGCCCAGTGTACAGGTGAGCCGTCCCCGCTAATGCGATCCAAATCACCACCCGTTGATTTTATTTCATCAATAGTAAGTATCGGTTCTGTAGCGAGCAAACCATCACATCGCCCGTCCACAACAAATAACAGATCATCAATCGCAATGTCTGCTCGTACATATACCTCTTTATGGTCCTGCTCTCCGTATGTCCGCTGTACGCGCTGATGCGCTTTCGTTCCCTCGTGCATCGCATCCACTGTATTTAGCCTCGTATCGATGCTCCCGCTTAAAAATACATACTCGACCAGATGCCTGACCGATATGGCGACCGTGTAAGTGTCCTGCATAACTTCTCCTTACTCGCTTCCAAGCGTATCCGTATTCCGATTTCAAAAGAACATTTGTTCCGTTATTGTACCATAGAAGGGATCTATTGCGCACCGAAAAGAGAGGACGCAGCAACGTCCCCTACTCCCCTACTCTTGATAGGATTTCATTAACTCTTCTTTCTTTACTCTGATTGCTTTATCAAGTTATTGATACGCTAAAATAACAATTGTCGCATTATCTTGATAGGGCTTCTGCTCATTAATAATCCTCTTCACGATATATTTTGCAGCTGCTTCTGGCGTTAATAGAAAGGCCTCCACTAACAGCCCGACTGATAATTCTTCATATAGACCGTCACTGCACAGCAATATCCAATCGCCTGTTTGCAAAGTGAAGGGAACGCGATTTATATCGATTTCGTTCAACTGAGGGATCCCTAAATAGCTCGTTAACAATCTACGCTCCGGATGCGAATGAGCCTCCTCAATGGTTAGCTCACCGGCATTCACTTGTTCATTTAGCTGATTTGCATAGATATGGTCCCTCGTAAGCTGAGTGATCATTCCGCCGCGATACAGAAATATGCGACTATCTCCAACTGATATCCAGTTAAGCTGCCCCTCCTGAATAACAGCCGCAATAAGCGTCGTTCCCACATTCCACTCCAAATCATTTTCCTTCGCCAATTCAAAGACTTCGCTATTTGCCGATTGAAGCGCTCTCATCAAGGCTTTTGATACAGACTCGTCTGCCGCTCTCCCCTTATAACTGCTCTGAAAAGTTTCGATAGCAAGCTGACTTGCTTCTTGCCCCATCGCAAAGCCCCCCATACCGTCAGCGAGTACTGCAAATACACCAAGACGAGCGATTACCTCAGCATCCTCTTTCGTAAAATAGGCATAGGCGTCCTGCTGCTGCTCACGCGCACCAATATGCTGAGCCCCTCCGGTAATAACTTTTAATGAGTCATGGGGCGATGCCTTGGTCTCCGAGTATTTATCCGCTAAGATAGCAATGGCAAGAAGAACAATGATCGCAATCGTGCTCCACATCAAAATAAAATCTGCAATGCTCTGCATTTGCATAGAGCCCTCCATCCCAGTCGCCCACCTATTCTCACGTATAAGTCACCACTATTCTTTATCATAATCCTTACTAGACTCCACTTCGATTTATGTCAATGTAATGCAAATACAACCGAAAAAACAGCGCTAAAACAAAAAAAGCCGAAATCTTGATGGTGGGCTTTCGCCCTTCCATTAGATTTCAGCTTTTCTTGTTCAAGAAAGGTAGCCTACGTAATAGGTGTACCTTTCTTCAGCGCCTTTAGGTCGCCATTAGAGTTATTCAGTGCAGGCAGCATTTTCTCGCCGACAACCATCGGTGCATGACACATTAAACAAGTTGGAACGTGATCAAAAGCAAAGTTATCTCGCATCCAACTGTTGCAGCCATCTGTCACACATGTCCAAACCTTCGTTTTTTCTTCCGGAATTTCTTCTAGCGGTTTTTTACGATTGTACATGGTCAGCCCCCCCTCGCTTAAAAAGGAAAAACTGCCTCAAACTTATAGGTAAGGGGCAGTCATCATTTATGAAAAGCAGTGATATGTGAAATCTTGATTCATTGTTGCAATTACCTCTATCTTACCATATTTCGTACAACAAAGGCAAATAACATTTAACTATTTCTTGACTTTTGCAGCCCATCATTGTAATATGCTATCTTTTCTCCACTTCGCAGGTATATCTTGTCACATTAGTTGTTTTCATAAATTGTCGGCTCAGTGCCTGATTTCTAATTATTTGGTTATTCTAATAATGGGATGGATGATCAAGCTTATACCGAAGGAGGATGAATAGTATGGAAAGCACAAAGGATTTTATTGATAAGGTACACGATACGCAGCGTAAAGCGGAACGCAACAAAAGACGCGGCGGTCATGGAACGCCAGCCAAAGTACTGTCCACTAAACAGCATAGTACCAATAAGTAATTGAATGGAGCAGAGCAGGCCCATGCACAATTGCATGGGCCGTTCAGAAGCGCATGCGCGGGCACTGCTTCTGTTATTGTTATATTTTAATGCCATTTCAGATGGTTATGCGCTTGAAAGCGCCCATTCCGTATTCCGTATCCTCTAACCCTTTATTGCCGGACTCATATAGTTTAGTTTCAACTATTGAAATTAATTACCCCAAAAAAGAAGTGTTATACTATTTAGTGTCATTGGATGAACCTAATTGATGGTTAACTCTATCCGCGAGCTATTTTCTGCAATTTAAATGCATTTCCTGAAACTAATTCGGCTCTATTCTTATGATGATCCTCTTTAGTTTCACTTTATGCACTTACTACATAGAGCCCCTAAGCTGACAACTGATGGTGTGCAAATAAAAAACAGGCTGCCGTATCCAGAATACGACAGCCTGTTTCTTATCTACTATTGACGATCTACTTTATAGCCTTTCTTCTCAAGCAGCGCCACAATGCCTTCTTCACCAAGCATATGCGCCGCGCCTACAACTACAAAGTAAGTCGAACCGTCCTTTTTCTTCAAATATCCATCAATTTTATCGACCATCGTGAGATTACGATCTGTCAGCATGGCTATATTCAGCTCAGCCTGATCCTTAGCTTCCAATGTAACATCCAGAAGCATCTTCTCATCGCCCGTTTTCCACATTTCTGTCAATTCATCAATGCCTGATTCTTCTGCATAATAGTTTTCTATAGCTCCGGCAAGCATTTCATCCTGCAGCTCAGCGGAGAAGTTATCCAGCATATTCAGTTGAAACTCGATTGACTCCAATTCCAAGATCGGCAGCTTTTGCTTAATCGCCTGTGACAAGAAGAACATATCAATTCCGATGCCCGCATCATAGCCTGATTTTGCCGCTTTCAAGTAGTCTAAAGTCGATGATACACTCCATGGTTTGAAAGCATCAAATGCACCTGCTTGCAAGCCGTTTTCGACTAAAATGGTATTCAGTTTCTTATACGTATCTGCAGATAGGTGATCCTTCAGAGATGATCCGTCTTGATATGAGCTAAGCTCCAGAACCAGCTCCTGTACTTTGGGCTCATTTGCTTTAGTAATATCGGCCTCAACAACTAAAAAGTCAGACGCTTCATATGCCTGTTGAATTTCCTTACGAAGCGGATACATAGCGCTATCAGCTATATGTATAGAACCTAGCAAGTATACTGTGTTTCCTTCATTCTCGGCTTTCCACAGGAACCCGCGGCTAGGGACCTTTATTTTGATGGAAACGGAACGTTGTTCACCATTCCACGTTACTTCATATCCAGCAACCTCGCTAATAAAGCGCAATGGGACATAGACTGTTTTTTCAATAAGCCTTGGTGCAATCGGCAGAGGAATCTCCGTATCATTAATAATTGCTGTTTGCTTGTCTACCTGAAGAGATAAGACCAAATTTTCCTTCGTTGCAGTAAGGACATTACCTTTAGCATCCAAGCTCACTGCAAAGTTTAATTTCTTTAAAATCTGATCCGCAGGAACAAGTGTCGTCCCTTTCTCATTAATTACTGACTGATTACCGAGTTGAAGCTGCTCTCCATCTACTACTACTGAGACTGGCTTCGATTCCGCATGAACACTAGTAACGATTGTAAATAGTAGAGCTAGTGATAGAAATAGTGCTGCGATTTTTTTCATGAATAGAAACTCTCCCTTATCCAATTAGTGACACACATTTGTACTGCATTTCTAGCAAAAATATCATGATTAGCGCTGCTCCTAACTCTAGCTGCAAGCTTTCAAGAACCTTCATCATAATACGGAAATTAAGCGAGATCGTTTCATAATATTGGATATCATGACTAATATTACAATCCGTTAATACTCATTTGAATATATCCATAAATTAAATAATTTACCAGATGTCTTACAAATTATATTGGATTCAGCTGACTAGTAAAAACGAAAAAGTAATTGGTTTTTTCCGAAGCTGCAATTGCGCGGATTAACTTACTACACGTAGGTATCTATACAACTAGAACACAAAAAAAACAGCAGCCTTGGCGGAATTTCCGCTAGTCTACTGTTTTGAAGCTTCTATTCTTTATACTCTGACGCGACTTTTGAGGCTTGAAATGATTAAGAAGCTTCACTGGCTGGCATGAGATTTCTTTCGTGCCTCTATACGCTTCCTTTCAGCGCTGTCTCCACCTTCGGCGTGACGTACACTTTTTTGGCCAAGTAAGACTGTGCAATCATGAATATCCCGCCCGTTATCCAATACAACGAAATTGCCGCAGGTGCCGTTAGTGCGAATATCCCCATCATAATGGGGGATAAATATCCCATGAAAGCCATCTGCTTGGCCTGTGCGGACTCTGCTCCTGTCTGAGCCGGCTGCGATACTTTAAACTGGATAAAATAGATAACCGCCGCAATGATTGGCAATACAACGTCCGGTGAACCCAGCTTAAACCATAGGAAGGAATGATCCGCGATCTCTGGCGTCAGCTTAATGGCTGAATATAAGCCCATCAAGATTGGCATTTGGATGAGCATAGGCAGACAACCGATCGCAAGCGGGTTAACCTGATGCTTCTGGTACAGCTGCATCGTTTCCTGCTGCAGCTTCTGCTTGGAAGCGGCATCCGTTTTCCCCTTATACTTGTCCTTTATCAGCTTAAGCTCAGGCTGAAGCACGGACATTTTCTGCTTCATCTGATGCTGCGAACGATATTGACGCATCATGAGCGGCAGCAGCGCGAGCCTAATGATGAGAGTGATTCCGATAATCGCAAAGCCGTAATTGCCTTGAAACAGATCAGCAAGATATTGCAGCACAGCTGACAAGGGATAAATGATGTAATGATTAAACACACCCGGCGTATCTCCGTCAATCGTACCGCTAGTCGATCCACAGCCGCTTATTAAAAGCAACCCTGCCAGCATGATGCCGGCTATTAACACACGTCCATATTTTAATGAAGGGAATACATTGTTCTTCTGCATAAAAATCCTCCTCGTTTGTTTGAAAATAGCGCAAAAAACGAGGCTGAGCAGTCTGCTATATCGTCATCAGGTGATTCCTTTCGTTTCACTTTTCTTGCTAACCAGTGATGAATAGGAACGTTGCGGATAAGCAGCTGCTTTGGCAGTGCAATAAACAATACGTTTATAGCCTGACTTCGCTCCCAATATTCATAAGCCCCTGAATGCAAATGAGAGGCATAGGCAAAGGCCAGTGAGCAAAGCAAACTAATCGAAAATATATACGGGGCGACGTCATGAAGCTCAAGCTCGAACAATGTATTCACCTCCCTTCCTTAATAAAAATAGTTTTTATGCTTTTTGGATAGTATAACAGTAAATATCGACCAAATACGACTGCAATACTCATAAAGATGTTACAAACCGTGCTGCTAGGTTATTTACAAATGGATACCGTAAATCATATAATTTCTAAGTTGCCTACTCATAAAGGGTTGCATCGACTTGATTGCACACATACACAACTTAGAAGAAAGAGGACACTATGAATCGAAAAAAGTTATCATTCCTTTACATCACTCTCATCACGTTCGTCGTTCTGGTTCTGGTCTTTGGGCAATTGTTTCAGCTAGGAACTGCTGACTCGCATTCCGTCAGTGCAGCAAGTGCAACTGACTCGCCCTTATCTGGACAGAAAAAGAAGCTTGTGATGGGTACCTCGCCTGACTATCCGCCTTATGAGAGCGTGGATGCCAAAAATAATGGTGAAATAATCGGCTTAGATATTGATATTGCCAAGTATATCACCGATAAGCTCGGTTATGAACTGGAAATCACAAGTATGGATTTCAACGGTCTAGTTGCCGCACTTCAAACAGGTCGCGTCGACTTCGTTATGTCCGGTATGTCCGCTACGGAAGAACGAAAGGCGAGCGTTGATTTTTCCACTACTTATTACGCGGCCCGCAACACAATTGTTTCCAAAAAGTCTGCTCCGATAGAAACAGCTGAGTCGCTGGCTGGGAAACAGGTTGGCGTTCAGCTTGGCTCTGTACAGGATATCCTCGCGGAAACAATTGAAGGGGCGCAGATCAAAAAGCTGAATAAAATTCCAGATCTTATTCTGGAGCTGAAGTCAAACCGTATTGATGCCGCAATAGTGGAGGATGCTGTCGCTGTCGAAATGACTAATGCAAACCCTGATTTGGTCATGAACTTCCTTCCAGCCGATTCGGCTGAGAATGGCTATGCCATAGCTTTTCCGAAAGACTCAGCACTAACAGCTGCTTTTAACGGCGTACTCTCCGAGATGTCCGATAACGGAAAGCTGGAGGAAATCATACAAAAGTGGTTTTCAGCAGAGAAGAAACCATCCGATAAGCTGCTTAATCTGAATATTGACTTCAGCGTACTGCAGGGCTATATCCCTTATATTMTAAAAGGTATAAATGTAACACTGCTCTTTACGCTCGTCTCAGCGATCTTTGGCCTTATTTGGGGTTCGATACTATCACTTTTCAAAATATCCGGCATTAAGCCGCTCGAGTGGTTCGCTACCGCTTATACGTCCATATTCCGCGGAACGCCGTTGTTAGTGCAGCTCACAATCATCTATTATGCGATTCCGCAGCTTTTCAATTATGACATACCTGCATTGATGGCAGCTGGTCTCGCATTTGGTCTAAACTCTGCTGCATATTTGTCCGAAACAATCCGCGGCGGTATTATGGCGGTGGATAAAGGGCRGCGCGAGGCGGCTATCGCACTCGGCATCCCTTATCGCACGATGATGATCCGCATCATCTTCCCGCAGGCTCTGCGTAATATTTTGCCTGCACTCGTAAACGAATGCGTTGCGTYGCTGAAGGAATCATCACTCGTATCCGTCATCGGTGTATCCGATTTATTACGGCGCGCAAATGTCGTGCAGTCCATTGAGTTCCGCGCATTAGAGGTGCTCTTGTTTATCGGCGCGATTTATTACGTGCTCGTTCTCATTTTAACTTCGTTTGCCCGTAAGCTCGAAAGGAGGCTGCGCCGCAGTGATTAATGTAAAGGATCTAACTATAACATTCGGGAAAAATCAGGTTTTAAAAGGAATTTCTACGTCGATTGAGCGCGGTGAGGTAGTGGCGTTGATCGGGCCATCCGGTTCAGGTAAATCAACCTTTCTTCGCTGCTTAAATAGGCTTGAGACGCCAACTTCAGGTTCTATTACTATTGCAGGTGCTTCTATGACCGATCCAAAAGCCGATATTTCCGGTGCACGTCAGCATATCGGCATGGTATTTCAGCATTTTCACCTGTTCCCACATATGACCGTAATCGATAATATTACGTTCGCTCCAATGAAGGTTAAAGGCGTGTCGCTTGAGCAAGCACGCCTGCAGGCGAAGGGGCTGCTCGAAAGAGTCGGCCTCTCGGATAAAGCGGACAGCTTTCCGTCCCGATTGTCAGGCGGTCAAAAGCAGCGTGTCGCTATCGCCCGAAGCCTTGCGATGGAACCAGACATCATGCTCTTTGATGAGCCTACCTCGGCGCTCGATCCGGAAATGGTCAAAGAGGTGCTGAACGTCATCCGCGGTCTCGCGGACAGCGGGATGACCATGCTCATCGTAACCCATGAGATGAAGTTCGCAAGAGAGGCAGCAGACACGATCTACTTCCTCGACGATGGCAAGCTCGTCGAACGCGCGAAGCCGGAGCAATTCTTCACTAATCCGGAGAGCGAACGTGCAAAGCGATTTCTAGAGCAGGTTCTATAAGAAAGCTTATGAAACAGCTATAAAGGAATAAAGACGCAAGAAGGGCCGACACCAAGTAGACAACCTGCTTGGTGTCGGCCCTTCTTTTCTATTGCTTAAAAAGCATAATAGGATTGAGATAGATCAATCAAATAGGAACGATCCAACATCTCATCATCCGAAATCGGTTCCTGAAATAGAGTTCTCGTGTACAGCTTGTCCGCTAAGTCTGAAAGAGCAGATTTGACAAGATCCGTTCTATCCTGCCCCCACGCCTCTGCATGAGATTGAGCAAACATAAGCGCGTCGGGTACCGAGAGGCCTTTGAGATGGTTGAAAACGGACGCCCACTGGACCAAATCCGCATTTCTCTTCTCACATGGAAGTATATATTCACTCCAGCCATTAATGCTGCCGCTTGCGATTTTGAGTATACCGCAATTGCATCCACTGGTGATTTCGGGCATCTGCTTCTCAAGGAGCTTGCAATCAAACCGATAAATCTCCATTAAGCCAACCCTACAGTTCTTCAAGTAGTCGCTATGTACAACCGGCAGAGGTTTAGTGATATTCAATACTACCACTCTTCTTTCTTCATAAGTTTAATAGAAGATAGCACACTAAAAAGCCCGTGAGCAGAGAAATCTGYACACGGGCTTCTTTCGCATCATCATGCGAAGAAAGTACGGGTAACGGTTCTCTCACAATACGCTTACGAGGTTAGCTGACGGATTCGGGCTTGCGAGCGCCCTACCTGCGACATGCTTTCAGCATGCCTTACAGGATTCACCCCATGAGGGATTCTAGCTTACGAATACCTTCGTTTGGATCCCCCGCATCCCTATTCGGGATTTATGCGTTTTGGATAAGCAGCAGATGCCCATCCTTATTTGAATCAGTATGGTATTGAACTGAATATTACTCCGGCGGTATAAAAATGTAAACCCCAATTTGAGCATTCCTTGGTTATAATTCCACCAATTTAGTCGATGAAAGCGCATCAATCTACATCATGCCTTTATTATCTGCCATATTGCTTCTTCAAGCTGACTATTTTGCAATAAGCAAGAGATACCGAGATAATACTAGCTACACGGAGTATATAGGGGGTGTGATGGTTATAAGATCCCTCTAAGTGCCGTTTATTGTAAAATTTGAATCATAGTTATTCTTTACAGAAATTTTTGTCAGGCGTATGATTCATCTCAGGATTCATACAACGTTTCCTTCTTAGAACGCTTAATTTTCACAAGCGTAAACGGCTGTCGCCGTCTTCTACGGCAAAAGCTTTCGTTTCGCGGTGATAGATAAGTACGTTTATAAGTGAATACTTATAAATCCTTATCTATAAAGAAAAACGGGGGAACCACATGAAAGTGTTGCACGGACGGTGTGAGAGCTGTTCTGGTGTGATGCTTGGGGTGAATCCCGGTCACAGGAATGCAGTTCATTCCTGAGGACTGGGTAGGGCGACTCTCACCGCCCGAATCCGTCAGCTAACCTCGTAAGCGTGGTATAGGCAGCATCTATAAATGAGGATTCATTCATTTGATAAGTGTTGTTTTGGAGAGAGAGGATGATGAAGCTTGTAATCGGAAGCTACGACCACAGGGCGTAAAGGCTGTGGTTTTTTAAAATATAGAAAATATGTTTCACCATGCATCTTTATCGCTGAATCCTTGAACAAAGGAACGGGGGAACCAACAGCAGCCGTGATCATCGAAGTCCGAGCGGGACAACGTATCCGGCGCATGGGGTGAATCTTATGTGCAAGCTACTTGTACATAGGTAGGGCGACTCTCACGCCCGAATCCGACAGCTAACCTCGCAAGCGTATCGAGAGAGGCAACGACTATCGTGCGAAAGTCACGGATTTATTTCCTGTGCCTTCAGAAGCCGCGAGAAGAGTTCCTCTTCTAGCAGGCTTCTTTTTTGTTGTCTTCTCTTCAACTAACCAGGAGGAGAATCGAAATGATAGAACCAGAATACATCCTTGTATCTGCACCGAACCATACAGGCGAAGGCTTCATTCGTCACCTAATCGCTCAAGGATTTCCTGTCGCCGCAATCGTGAACAACTCCGAAGAAAAGCGAAGAATGGAATTGCTTGGAGTGAAGCGGATTCTGATGGTAGATACGAAAGATATAAACACTTGGACTGTGCCCGATTTCTCTGTAGGGAAAGTGTTCCTATTCGAAAGAAGCTTTACCCTATGCTGCCGATATATTCAGCTCTGCAGGAAATGGACGTCTAAACCGATTTACGTCATTACACACACGAATAACCCTCGTATGATTTATAAAGCTGTGGGGGCCAATTATATCATCTATACCACGAGCAGCGAGGTATCGTTTCTTGGCAGAATGCTAATGGAATGATGGAATTCAATAATCGAAAATACGGGGAGTGAACGTACATGTTGGATGTGTACATGGTATTGATTCTAGCCGCGACCTTTGGGTTATTTTCCGCATTTTTATTTTGGTGCGAACGCGTTATTCAGGATTCGGGAGGCGAACGAAAATGATCATCGTCTACATTTTTACGGTGCTTATCTTTGTATATTTGGGTTACGCCTTAATTAACCCAGAGAAATTTTAACTTTTTTCAACAAAGCTCTCTGAGGAGGATATGTAAAACATGGGCATTTTTCAAATTGCTATCGTTATTATCATATTGGTGCTGCTCGTTAAACCTTTGGGCACCTATTTGTTTCACGTATTCTCAAACGAAGAAAACCGGACGGATAAATGGTTCTCTTTTGCAGAACGCCCTATTTATTGGCTGCTCGGTTTAAAAGATCGCAAGGGAATGACTTGGAAAGTTTATGCACTTAGCTTCATTATTACGAACATTGCACTCGTCGCCTTCGGTTATTTTATATTACGGATGCAGAAGTTTCTGCCCTTTAACCCGAATGGTATCGACAACATGGAACAGACGCTATCATTCAATACCATTATTAGCTTTATGACGAATACAAATCTTCAGCATTACAGCGGAGAAACCGGCTTGTCCTACTTCTCGCAAATGGCTGTTATTACGATGCTGATGTTCACCTCCGCCGCTACAGGCTTGTGTGTAGCCATTGCATTCGTAAGAGCCATTACGAGCAAGGGCGGAACGATCGGAAACTTCTTTCAAGATTTTGTAAAAGCGAATGTTCGTGTATTTTTACCGCTTGCGTTCATCGTCATGTTAGCGCTTGTGGCGCTGCAGGTTCCGCAAACGCTCGATTCTACATTAAAGGTAACGACTTTAGAAGGTGCAGAGCAGCAAATAGCAATCGGTCCGGTCGCTTCACTTGAATCGATTAAGCATTTAGGAACAAACGGTGGAGGGTTTTTCGGAGTTAACTCCGCACATCCATTTGAAAATCCAAACCCGCTTACTAATGTAATCAATATTTTATCGATGTGGTGCTTAGCGGCTGCATTGCCGTATACGTTCGGATTATTTGCCAAAAACCGCAAGCAGGGCTGGGTTATTTTCTCGGCCATGATGATTTTGTTTCTTGCTTTCTTGTCTCTCAATTATTTCTCCGAGACCAAGGGCAACCCTGTTATGAACGAGCTCGGCATCGATGCCTCCCAAGGAAGCATGGAAGGAAAAGAGGTTCGTTTCGGTTTAGCCCAATCCAGTCTGTTCACAACCGTAACCACAGCAGCGACAACAGGCAGTGTCAACAATATGCATGACACGCAGACGCCGCTTGGCAGCATTACACCTCTAGCACTAATGATGCTCAACAACGTGTTCGGCGGCAAGGGCGTTGGTTTGATTAACATGCTGATGTACGCGGTTCTGGCTGTATTCCTTGCTGGTTTGATGGTCGGAAGGACACCAGAATTTCTCGGACGGAAGATCGAAGCTCGCGAAATGAAATTGATCGCGATTGTGATTTTGGTCCATCCGTTCATCATCCTAGCACCAACGGCGCTCGCATTAGCTACCGATTTGGGAACAGTAGCCATTACGAATCCTTCGTACCATGGCGTAACGCAAGTGCTGTATGAGTATACCTCTTCTGCGGCAAACAACGGATCGGGATTCGAAGGACTCGGTGATAATACACCGTTTTGGAACATTTCCACCGGACTCGTCATGCTATTCGGACGCTACATTTCAATGATCGCCATGCTGGCTGTTGCCGCTTCTCTTCAGCGCAAACAATGGGTTCCAGAGACGATCGGTACGTTCCGTACGGATAACCACTTGTTTACAGGCATTCTGGTAGGAACCGTGTTAATTATCGGGTCCCTTACATTCTTTCCGGCTATTGTTCTCGGACCAATTGCCGAATATTTGACGATCCGTTAAGGGAAGGGGAACTTTACTCATGAATTCGAATAGAAAAAACATATTAACTGCCGATATTATGAAAAATGCGGCTAAAGATAGCTTTGTAAAGCTGAGCCCTGTCACGATGATGAAAAATCCAGTCATGTTTGTAGTCGAAATCGGAACATTGGTCGTGCTTTTAATGACACTATTCCCCGGGTATTTCGGAACAGAGGACAGTATCGGCTTCAATTTAACCGTGTTTCTCATTCTGCTCTTCACCCTCCTGTTTGCGAACTTTGCAGAAGCACTTGCAGAGGGCCGAGGAAAAGCGCAAGCTGACTCCTTGAAGCGGTCGAAAAAAGAAATTATGGCAAACAAAATCGTGAACGGCGTTGTTAAGCAAATGCCTTCCACCGAGCTGCGCAAAGGCGACATCGTTGTCGTTGTACAAGGCGAAATGATCCCAGGGGATGGAGAAGTTATTGAAGGTCTAGCATCCGTTGATGAATCAGCCATTACGGGTGAATCCGCTCCAGTTATCAAAGAATCAGGCGGCGATTTCAGCTCCGTAACGGGCGGTACCCGTGTTGTAAGTGATAAGATCAAGGTTAAAATCACAAGTGATCCTGGTGAGTCGTTTATCGATCGGATGATCAGCCTAGTAGAAGGCGCGAAGCGTCAGAAAACGCCGAATGAGCTTGCGCTGAACACGCTGCTCACGAGCCTTACACTGATTTTTCTCATTGTTGTCGTAACACTTGCACCCACTGCCCGCTATTTAGAGATTGAATTGGAAATTCCCGTATTGATTTCCTTGCTCGTTTGTCTCATTCCAACAACAATCGGCGGGCTGCTGTCAGCCATCGGGATTGCCGGAATGGATCGTGTTACGCAGTTTAATGTGTTGGCTATGTCGGGTAAAGCGGTCGAGGCTTCAGGCGATATTAATACGATGATTTTGGATAAAACAGGTACGATTACATTCGGTAACCGGATGGCGAGTGAATTCATACCCGTTAGTGAGATGAATGTTGGCACGTTAGGCGAATGGGCAGCAGTCAGCTCCCTAAAAGATGAAACGCCTGAAGGACGCTCCGTACTGGAACTTATGAGCAAGAAAGGGTTAAATTTCAACCTTCCGCTTGCTGAAGGCGGACAATTCATCGAGTTTAAAGCTGAAACTCGCATGAGCGGCATCGATTTGAAGGATGGTCGTAAAGTTCGTAAAGGCGCTGTTGATGCAGTAAAAAAATGGGTGGTCTCGCAAGGCGGCACCATTCCAGCGGATTTGAGCTCCAAAAGTGACGCCATCGCATCAGTAGGCGGTACACCGCTTGCAGTTGCAGTCGATAATCAAATATTTGGATTGATTTATTTGAAGGATACCGTAAAGCCAGGCATGAAAGAGCGTTTTGAACAGCTCCGTAAAATGGGCATCAAAACGATTATGTGTACAGGCGATAATCCGCTAACAGCAGCAACGATCGCTCGTGAAGCAGGAGTCGATGAGTTCATCGCAGAGAGCACGCCAGAGGATAAAATTGCTGTCATTCGCAGGGAACAAGCCGAAGGCAAGCTAGTAGCAATGACTGGCGACGGCACAAACGACGCTCCAGCGCTCGCTCAAGCTGATGTAGGTATTGCAATGAACAGCGGTACTGTGGCGGCTAAGGAAGCTGCCAACATGATTGATTTGGACTCAGATCCATCAAAAATCATTGAAGTTGTAGCCATCGGCAAGCAGCTGCTCATGACACGTGGCGCTTTGACAACATTCAGTATCGCGAATGACGTGGCGAAGTATTTTGCCATCATACCGGCCATGTTTATGCTAGCTATCCCGCAGATGGAAGCTCTCAACATCATGAAGCTCGGTTCACCGTATTCGGCTATCCTGTCTGCGCTGATTTTTAACGCAATTATTATTCCTCTTCTTATCCCGCTTGCGATGAGAGGCGTTAAATACAAGCCGATGAGTTCCACAAAGCTATTGCAGCGCAATCTGCTCCTTTATGGACTTGGCGGTGTCGTTGTTCCGTTCGTTGGCATTAAGCTTATTGACCTTATCGTTCAAATTTGGATTTAGTAAGAAATAAGGAGAGGGATGAAATAAAATGAGTAAAGCAGTTAATAACGGGTCGGAAACGGCCCGCTTGTCCTTTGGCGTTGTGATTCGAATCAGTCTCGTATTTTTCGTCCTATGCGGCATTGTTTATCCGCTCGTTAGTACGGGTGTCGCCCAGGTGTTGATGCCTGCCAATGCAAACGGCAGTTTAATCAAGAACAGCGATGGTTTTATTGTTGGATCTGAGCTGATCGGACAGAAGTTTACAGATCCGAGCTTTTTCCAAGGCAGGGTTTCCAGCATCGATTATAAAGCAGAAGCCTCCGGCACGAATAACTATGGACCTTCTAATCCAGATATGTTGAAGCGTACGCAGGATTCCATCGCAGAATGGAAGACGAATAATCCAGATGTTCCGGTAAGCAAGCTTCCTATCGCTCTTATTACCAACTCGGGCTCGGGGCTTGATCCTCATATCACTCCCGAATCGGCATACGTACAGGTGCCCCGCATTAGCAAGCTGATCGGCATTTCCGAAGGCGAGTTGAATAAACTGGTCGAAACATATACGGAAGGCCGCGATCTCGGAGTGTTTGGCGAACCGCGTGTGAATGTGTTACTGCTGAACTTGGCTTTGAAAGAATGGACAAAATAAAGTAAGGCCGTAAAGTCCGGAGAGGCGTGTCCTCTTCAGACTTTTTCTTTCGCTCATGATAGGAGGAGCTTCAATGGAGAGCTTTAAACGAAAGTCACCTGAAGAAATATTATTGTCTATATCGAAGCTTCACAGCGGTCGGCTGAAGGTCTATATCGGAGCAATTAGCGGCTCTGGTAAAACCTATCACATGCTTCGGGAAGGTTGTATCCTTCACACGCAGGGAATCGATGTCGTGATCTGTGCGGTATCCACGATGCAGCGTCCTGAAACTTTGGAACAGGTGGGCAGCCTAGAGCGGGTTCCAAGTATTCATTGGTATAAGAACGGCAAGGAAAAAAAAGATTTGAATTTGGATGCTCTCATTGCGCGGAATCCTGAAGTTGTGCTTGTAGATGATCTAGCCCATTGCAACCGTGAAGGTGCCCTGTTCGCTACGCGGCTGGAGGATATTCGTCATCTGATCAGCTACGGAATCAGTATCATTACAACCGTTAATGTATACGAGCTGGATGGCGCGAAGGAATTAGTGAAAAAGCTAGTGGGCATTGAGGCGGAGAATACCGTCCCTTCGGATACTTTAGAAGGAGCTGACGAGGTCGTTCTCATTGATGCTACACCTGAAACGCTGTTAAATCGGGCGGCTGAAGGAAATGTGCGAGACGGTAATTTTTTCAAACGAGGCAATCTCGCCGTACTCCGCGAGCTTTCACTCCGTTTGGTTGCAGAGGGCGTAAATGATTCGTTAGCAAAATACAGAGAGCAATTAGGACTGATTGGACCGTCCGGCGCATCTGAGCGGATTCTAGTCTCTGCCCAATATCATTGGAACGGCTCCATCTACGTACGAAGAGGACAACAAATGGCGAAACGTCTGAACGGCGATTTGCTTGTGACCACTTTTATTAATCCAAAAACGGAATTAACTCGGGAAGCAGCCACCTTAAAGCACTCGATTATTAAGCTGGTTGAAAAGGTTGGGGGCGAGTTTACAGAACTTCCATTACCGTCTCGCAAAACTCTTCCGGATGTTCTTGTGCAATTCGCCTTGGAAAATAACGTAACGCGCATCGTAATTGGGCATTCTAAACAAACACGTTGGCAAGAGTTCTGGCAGGGTTCTATTGTGCAGGACATTTTAAACAAAACGAGAAATATCGATATCTTCGTCGTTGCCGACCGCGCTGATCATGAAGGGGAACGCATTCTACCTGCCAGACTATCGAAGCCGGATGACAAAACTGAGCCATTCCGGCGTTTAAGTCCACAGCAATTAGAGCGGAAAATCCAACAAATCAAACGCGGCCAATTCAAAATATATGTCGGTGCAGCTCCCGGCGTTGGAAAAACATATACCATGCTGCGTGATGGAAACGATTTGCAGAAGAAAGGAATGAACGTCGCAATCGRCCTGCTTGAGACGCATGGCCGACTAGAGACGTTGGCTCAGGTCGGAGCGCTGGACACTATTCCGAGAAAAGTAATCGATTATCGCGGCACGCGCTTAGAAGAAATGGACACCGAGGAAATTATAAGGCTTTGTCCCGATGTCGTCCTTGTCGACGAGCTGGCGCATACCAACATTCCAGAGAGCAAAAACAAAAAGCGGTACGAGGATGTTCTAGAAATTTTGGCTGCGGGCATATCCGTCATTTCCACCATGAATGTGCAGCATGTGGAAAGCTTAAATGATGCGGTCGAACAAATTACAGGTGTGCGGGTTCGGGAGACTGTGCCTGATTATATTTTACGGTTAGCGGACGAAGTGCAATTGATCGACGTTACCCCGCAATCACTCCAGCAGCGTATGCGTTCGGGAAAAATTTACGCCGCAGATAAAATCGATCAATCACTAGGAAACTTTTTTAAAACGGGAAATTTGATTGCACTTCGGGAACTGGCGTTACGAGAAATCGCTGACGATGTAGATGAAAGGCTAGAAGCATGGGCGAACAAAAACTCGCTTCGTGGTCCATGGCGCAGAAAAGAAGTCATTTATGTTTGCGTGGACAGCTCGCAGCATGCGGAAAGATTGATTCGCAGAGGTTTCCGAACAGCCTATAGGCTAAAGGCTCCGTGGTATGTAGTATCCGTACAGCTCGGTACGACGGAGACAGAAGAAACAACACAGCGCCTAGAAGTCATTCGCAAATTGACAGACCGTCTCGGCGGATCATTCGAAGTACTGAAAACCGACCGCAGGAAACAGATTCCTGAAGTCTTAATAAGGAAGGCCAATGAATATAAAACGACCCAAATCATAATCGGACAGACGAAGTATTCGTTCTGGAAAAATGTATGCAGGAGCTCTCTCGTGAGAAGGCTTCTTCGATTAGCAAGGCATATGGACTTGCATGTTATTGCAGATTTCGGTCTCTCGAGCCAAACAACGCAGGAATACTCCGGAAAAGGTTGAACCAAGGTGAAACGGCTGTCACCGTCCTTATGGCGGCGGCGCGTTTCATTCCGGAGAAATATAGAGAAAGTATCGCAAAATGATATACTTTCCTATATTTTTAGAAGGTAAGAGGTTGCCCTAAAGGAGGATTCATTTGAGAGCCAGACTTATTTATCTGATCGCAGTCATTGTCGTTATCCTATTAGGAATGAGTACAAGAATATTTACTGAGGCGTTGCCAGTTTTTGTTGTCGACAACTTCGGGGATGCGTTATGGGCGAGTATGATTTATTTTGGCACTCGCATGCTGCTCGCCCATAAAAAACTATATTGGTCAGTTGGATTTAGCCTTCTATTCTGCTTTACCATTGAATGCAGCCAGCTGTATCAAGCAGATTGGATTAACGCCATTCGAAATACTGCAATAGGCGGCTTGGTGTTAGGCTATGGCTTTTTATACGTGGATTTAATTCGATATAGCTTGGGCGTGTTGTGTGCCTATTTAATAGATAGGTATATCAATCATCTCATGGATCGCACAACGCAAACCTAGTGCTACAAGCCTGTAAGTGCCTTGCGTACAGATAAAATATATTTGGATTGATCGAGCGGATTAACCCCTGTTCGTACTCTCTCCACCTGCACATCAGGCGGGCATTCACGATAACCGGCGAAGAAGGTGGCTAATGCGCCTCGCCCTTTCGTCAATGAACCGAATCGAGCAGGGAATTCAAGCGACGTTGCTACGGGCATCGTCCCTTCGATTTCCATGCGCTCATTACGAACAATCGGTGTATCAAACTCCCCTCGCATCATAACAAGCTCATTCATCAGCTTACCGCCGGTCTCTTCAGGCACCGACAGTCGGAAGGTGAGCATCGGCTCAAGCAGCTGAACGCCTATCCGCGACAACCCATCCATAATGCCCATCGGGGTAGCCACCGCGAAATCCAGCGGATGCGTATGCCACACATGATGTTCTCCTTCAACAAGCGTCACCTTCAAATCCGTCACTTCCCAGCCTAGCAAGCCTTGCTGTAGTGCTTCTGGGACGCGTCTCGCCACTTCATTCTGGTAGCTGTCGAGCAGCCGTTCTGAACGAACCAGTGACTCATAGCTGATGCCACTACCACGCTCAGCCGGTTCAATCTTAAACCGTAATATGGCCCAGCAGGGCTTCGGCATGGTGTAAGCAATAAAGCCTTCCCCGGCTTGCGCCGGCGTTTCCTTATAAATAACAGAAGGAGAGCCGAAGACGGCCTTCAAGCCAAAGCGGCTGAGCAGTACATGTGTCAGCACTTCGATCTGAATAGGACCCATCACCTTCACATGCAGCTCCCGCTGGTCTTGGAGCCACTGCAAGCCGAGCAGCGGGTCTTCATCCGCCAGCTCATGAAGCGCCGCCACGACTGCCGGATACTCTGCCTCGTTGCTCCAGCGCACCTGCACCGTCAGCAGCGGAACGGCCATCCGCGTCTCTCCGGGTACAAAATCAGCGCATCCAACAATATCTCCTATACGCGCCTGATTCCAACCGCATACGGCGGCGATATCGCCGGCTGTCAGCACGCCTACATCTTCGGACTTCTGTCCATCGATCTTGCGAATTTGCGTGACTTTCTCATCGATCTGCTGCGTTGCATTATAAACCGAATCCCGATTGCGGATAACCCCGCTGTACAAGCGCACATACGCGATTCGTCCCATAGCCGGATCACGTTCAATACGAAAGACGACCCCCGATACTTGGTCGACTTGCACCACAGCCGGCGCTGGCAAAAGTGCAATCATCGCCTCCATTAAAGGCTCGATGCCCATTCCTTTGTTTGATGCCCCGAACAATATGGGAAATAAATCTGCACTTCTCGTTAACACTGGCAGCATTCGCTTCAATTCCGCTTTTGGCAGTGTGCCATTGTCTAGATAGTGCAGCATTAATGTCTCATCCAACTCTGCAACTACCTCCTCAAGCTGCTGCACATATCCCGCTGCAGCGGCTGAAGCAGCTCCTGCTCGTTCCATTCCGAGATTCTGAGCTTCGCCATGGAGTGACTGAAGCGTGCCGTTTTTATCATCCAACAAACTTAGCGCTCCTCCGAAGCTGTCCTCTATGCCAATTGGCACCTGCACCGGCGCTGCTTGCCGTGATAGTAAATGCTGAATTTGCTTCAACGTTTGCTCGGGGTCCGCACCTATTCGATCCATTTTGTTCACATAGATTAATGTAGGAATCTTCCGCTCACGCAGTGCATGCCAGATAACTTCCGTCTGAGCCTGAACACCCTCAACCGCGGATATAATCAACACTGCACCATCCATCACACGTAGTGAACGCTCAACCTCCGATAGAAAATCGACATGCCCAGGTGTATCCACAAGATTAACCGTAACCCCCTGCCACGTGAACCTAGTAGCTGCCGCCCGCACCGAAATACCGCGTGCTCGTTCCACTTCTAACCAGTCCGTCTGCGCTGTTCCGGCATCCACACTGCCAAGTGAGCGAATCCGGCCGCTGTGAAACAATATCTGCTCCGTCGTTGTCGTCTTTCCCGCATCGACATGCGCAAAGATGCCAATATTCCGTATATGTAGTGGTTCCTTCATTACCATGCTTCACTTCTCCCCTGCTTGCTGTTCGTCCCTTAATCCTACCTCTCATTTACTTATTACGGCAAGCGCTATCATACGAAGCGTCTACTTGTTAGAACCCGAAAATAAAAAAAACGGTCCACCAGGCGTTTGCCCAGTAAACCGTTTATTTAACCTGCTATTTATCAATTAAGCTTGCTGCGTCGCTTCGATTTCAATCGAAATTTTCACTTCGTCGCCTACCAATACGCCGCCTGTTTCAAGTGCTGCGTTATAAGTTAAGCCGTAGTCACTGCGTTTGAGGCTGCCAATTGCGCTAAATCCGATTTTTTCATTGCCCCAAGGATCTTTACCCGAACCTTCGAACGTTGCCGCAAACTTCTCGGAGCGTGTTACGCCATGTAGGGTCACGTCGCCGACAATGGAATATTCACCATCATCTGTTTTAGTTATTGCTGTCGCTTTGAAAGCAAGAGTAGGAAACTTCTCAATGTCAAAAAAGTCTGCGGAGCGCAAATGCGCATCACGGTCACTATTACGAGTGTTTACGCTGTCTAGATCCATACTGATAGCAATTTCAGCGGAGGTCATATCATGTGCATCAGCAATAATATTAGCCTCAAATTTCTCAAACGTACCTTTTACCTTTGCGATCATCATATGCTTAACCGTAAAGTCTAGGCTGCTGTGTGCTGTATCAACCATCCATTGTGATTTAGCCATTTTAAATTCCTCCAAATTAATGTTTATTTTCGATTTATTAGTTACTAACTATTTATAATGTACTAACTTAAGTAGTGTATGTATCTATTTTATGGTATGACCTTAATTTTGTCAATTAGATTTTTAACAAATTTTAGATGGGTGATTATACTCAGAAAAAAAAAGACCACTCGAGCCCTATGCAATTTATGCATGGTCCAGGTGATCTTTTTACAGGCTAACTATACGGCTGCTGTCTCTTGCTTCTTATGGTCGTGCTTAACTAAGGCATGCTTCTCCCAAGCTCGACTCTTCCATCTAAAATACATAATTACCGCACGAAGCCATTCATCCGCCGCAATCGCGAGCCAAATACCAGCTAGACCTAGATCTAACGTGAAAATAAAGAAATAGCCAAGCGGAAGGCTCATTGCAACCATCGAGCCCATCCCGATCCACAGTGGATACTTCGCATCCCCCGCAGCACGTAACGAATTGATGAGTACAATGTTAATCGTCCGCCCGGTCTCCAGCACAATGCTGAGCAGGAGAACACTAACTCCTAAACGAATAATTTCCTCGTCATCTGTGAAGATTCCCATCAAGGGCTCACGGAACGCGATGACGAGTAGAACAGCAAACAAGGTTACTCCGCTAGCCCAGCGTACGCTTTTCCATACACGATGATAGGCCTCTGTTTGTTCATTAGCACCAACCAGTCTTCCAACTATGATTGCCGTACCCATACCTATTGCGAATGCAAACAAATACGTAAACATCGATATATTATTTGCATAGTTTTTCGCTGCTAGTGAAGCTGCCCCAAGAAACGTCGCATAATATAAGAAGACGATTTGGCAAGCCTGATACATGACCTGCTCAAGCGCTGACGGTATGCCGATCTTCAATATTTTGCTGATGTACTCTTTCGATAGCATGATATAGAAACGAAGCTCTAACTTAACAGACATGACACGGTAAAGCATCCAGAAAAATACGCTCAATGCAAGTCCGCGGCTAACGACCGATGAGATCGCCGCCCCCTGTACACCCATCTCTGAAAAACCGAAATTACCGAATATAAGCGCATAGTTTCCTATAATATGAATAACGTTCATCCCTAACGATACAAGCATAGCTTCCTTAGTGAAGCCATGAACACGAATAATAGCAGATACCGAGTTAATAATCGCCTGCAGGAAGATCATCCCACCCACAATGGCCAAATAGCTTTTCGCATGCTCCAAAATATCGCCTTGCAAGTTAAGTGTCTGCAGCAAATGTCCGCCAAATAAAACAAAAGATAAACTAATCAGCAGTCCTACCGCTAAATTTAACGTAATCGCTAATGCTGATATTTTTGCGGCTTCAACAAATTTGCGAGAGCCGATATATTGCGCAACGACAATCGAAGCACCATTGCCGATAACTTCTAATAATAGAATAGCAATATGCAAATATTGATTCGCCGCCCCAACACCCGAGACCGCATTATCCGAAATGGCGCTTAACATAAGCGTGTCGGCAATCCCCATTAGCATGAAAAGAAAGATTTCTAAAAATATGGGCCAGGTTAAGAAAAATRGATTAAATCCTTTTTTATTCTTCTCTCCTTGCCCTTGTTCCGTATGCGCCGCTCCCAAGATGTCACCTTCTTCTATAAAAATAAAGCACAAGATATCCTAGCATATTAGGGCTGTTATTGCACGTAAAAGGGGATTATTTACAATAAACAAATATTAGGAGAATAGCATTTCAAACCAAAAAGACTGTGCCAGTGTCGTCTGTACGACCTCGGAACAGTCTTCTTATCTTTTTTATAAAAAAATGATTAATATCATTATTCCGTTTCTTCTTCAGACGCTTCCTCAGCTTCTTCTTCTGCTTCTTCTTCCTCTTCCACAGATGCAGCAGCTTCCTCAACCTCTGCTTCTTCTTCCAATTCAGCCTCGACAGCCTCTACTACTTCTTCAGCTGGAGCTTCTTCTGAGATCAGCTCTGCGGTTTCTTCCGCACCTTCTTGAACTACTTCTTCTTGGCTCATACAATTCACCTCCTACTTCTTATTACCTTAATTGTAGCGCTTTCATAGAAGTTAACAAGAGGTGTAAAATGTCGTTTCATAAGAACTATTTCCGCTATTTGTAACGTTCGAGCGGGTTCGACGAAATCCGCATCCAGCTTAGCTTCTTCAACTATAAAACTAGACTTTAGTCTAGTTCATTTCTTTACCTGCAGCAGGACGACAACTTTTTTTGTTCTATGCTATGCTGAGAGCAACTACTAAATGATGTAAGGAGTGCAAGTTATCAATGAACATGAACATTAGAACAATTAGCGGGGCCGTCCTGCTGCTGCTTGGAGCTTTTCTATTTTTGAATCAAGGAGGAACGTTTGGTCCTGGCCAAATATTTGGTTACTTCTGGCCTTCACTATTTGTTATCCCTCTCGGACTGTTCTTCCACTGGCTTTACTTTGGTATGATCGGCCGTAAAGGAGTTGGTCTGCTAATACCCGGAGGTATATTGTTCACAGCCGGTGTCGTCTGCCAGATTGCTATGCTGTTTAATAGCTGGGGTTACATGTGGCCGGGCTTTATTTTAGCAGTTGCGATCGGATTGTTTGAGTTCTACTGGTTTGGCAACCGCAATAAGTGGCTGCTTATCCCAATTAACATTCTAACTGTACTCTCCTTGCTTTTCTTCGCCGTATTCTCGATTGGCTCCATCTACAACAAGTTTGTGCTCAGTCAGCCTATCATTGCCATCATGTTCGTTCTAGCAGGAGCTGCAATGCTGCTAATGAAGAAGAAGGATATGTAACAACCTTTAACATGAAGGTCCTCGCTCCTTACATACATGGTATGAGCCCCTCACTCTATGGTATAATCACAAGCACAAAACCTAAGCTTATGCTTACGTAGATGGTTTTGCATTCGCAAAACCTAAGAGCATGCTTACGATGTTGGTTTTGCATTCGCAAAACCTTTAGGAGGAAATAAGAAACAATGCTATCTTTTGAACAAAAGCTTTCTATAGTGGAGTCCTTTCCTGAATTGCAGCGGAAGGATGTTTCTCTGAGGCGTATTAATTTCCATTACGAGGAAAGCGCCCATGAGAAAAAAACAGTCGTTTACCATCTGCATCCGAACGGTAACGGCTTTGTATTCGCAGGTTTGGTACGTGGTGTTGAGACCGATGATAAGGGTCTAGTTAACATTCGTGACTTCGAAGCCGATGAGCTTCGCTCATTAATCGAGAAGTCTGTAAGCTCTCTAGCAATCGCGCCGCCTGAGAAGCCGCTGTCAGCTAAGCAGATCAAAGCTGCAAAACGTGACAAACAACCTCATGAGCAGTACTGGATTGGGCCAGACGACGCGAAGCTTACGCTGCTTTTCGAAGAGGACCTATGGTACTTATATGCGGACCTCAATTTAGAGTCAGCTTTTGAGACGTACGAAGAGGCTTTGGAGTATTTGGAAGAAGAGGAATTCACACGCATAACTGAATAGAAGCCTATACTGTTTTACTGCGGATATAGGCAAGTATGAAGGAGAAACAGCATTCTGTTTCTCCTTTTTCTATTTTGGAAACAACGTATTTCAGATTGTTAAATTTTTATTAATTATGAAAACAGGATTTTGAGCGCACAGCGTCTAATTGTAGTAGAACAACTTAGAAACTTGGAGGAATATCAGTTGTCCATAAAAGCGAAGCTTTCTTTCTCTATATCCCTCATCGTCGCCATTATTTTGCTGCTAAGCCTGTCCATCCATTACTTCACATCAAAAGCCGCGTTACAGAAAGGACTCGAGGAGCAGGTCGACAATATCGCAAAGCAAATTAGCATGACGATTGAATCATCCGAGAAAGCTAAACAATTCATGGAAAATACGATGGGTGAGAAGCTGCGAATAGCTGCTATTGCAGCTAAGGAAGAGCTTGGTCCCGATATTAATAAGATAAAAAATGAGCAATTAGTTGCGCTAAGCCGGAAGCTTGGTGTCGACCATATAACACTGTGGAAAAAATTTGAAAATGACATTATAGTACTCCGTTCCTCTCAGCCTAATGAAATCAATATGAGCTCGAAAACATKGGATTATCACTATACCGCATTCAACCAGCTATTCAATGGCGAGAAAGTAACGGTCCCGCAAGGACAAAAGCTAGAGCATTTCTGGTCCGCTCCCTTTAACTTTGCAACCTCCGACCCTAAAAAAATTATAAAATGGGGCAATTATTACGACGGAACAACAAACTATATGATTAATCCTTATGTTAATGCACAGGTGCTTGTGGATTTCGATGATACTATTGGGACGGATGCGAACATAAAAAAAATCATTTCTGACCAGCCCACTATTTTAGAAATTACCGGCTTCGACCCTGAGTTCTTTAATAAGCCACAAATCATTAAATTTAAGCAGGGTGTTCCCGTTTATAATCTGGACGTTCGAGCCATCGCATTTGGTCAATACCGCTACAAAAACAATGCTATTGACACGAAAAATATCCAAAAAGCGCTTCATAGCGGAAAAATATCGACTGCTTGGAGTACCTTTAATGGTAAAGAGGTGCTCAAAAGCTTTATACCGATTACAAACGACAAAACATATGTTGTCGGCATCACCTTTGATTATCCGGCTATCCAGAGGCCGCTGAGCCGTCAAATTCTAATTCAAGCACTCGTGTCAATCGGTTTAGTGCTTGTAACGTTGATCGCCAGCTACTTTATCGCAGGCTTTATGATGCGCTCCTTTAACCAAATTTTAAATAAAGTAAATGCGATAGCAGTAGGCAATTTTGATGAGAAGATTACGATACGGAGCAACGATGAATTTGGTTTGCTGGCCTCTCGCGTGGATACTATGGGCAATAATCTGAATAGATACACCACGGAGCTAAAGGATGCGGCTGAGGAACTGCAAAGCACCAAGCAATATTTAGAATCTTTTGTTAATCATACGACGGATGCCATTCATGTCGCAGACCTTACAGGAAAAATAATTCAAGTAAATAAAGCCTTTGAGGTCATGTATGGCTGGCGCACGGAGGAGATAATCGGCCAAGTGCTATGCCATATCCCCGATAATCAAAAAACAGCTCATGAGGAGCAGGAAGCTAATGTCCTGCTAGGTGGTTCTGTTACTGACTTTGAAACGCAACGGTATACGAAATCAGGTGAACTCATTGATTTAAGCATTACCATATCTTCCATTCATGATGAGCTTGGTGCAATAGTAGCCATTGCCTCCATTTCACGGAACATAACCTCAAGGAAGCAGACAGAAGAAATGATTCGCCGCTCAGAGAAGCTATCCGTTGTAGGACAAATTGCGGCAGGCGTTGCGCATGAGGTTCGGAATCCATTAACTACACTTCGCGGTTTTGTTCAGCTGCAGAAGCAGTCCGGTCCTTTGTCACCCACCCATCTCGATATTATGCTTCAGGAACTCGATCAAATTAATATGATTGTGAGTGAGTTTCTCGTATTTGCTAAGCCGCAAGCAAATCGGTTCCAACCAGTAAACATCCAGCATACTTTCCGTGACGTTATGCTGCTTCTAGAATTGGAAGCCAAATTGAGCAACGTCCAGCTTATCTTGAAGTCAGAGAACAACATTCCTCAGGTGATAGGCGAAGCTAACCAATTAAAGCAGGTTTTTGTAAATGTCATAAAGAACGGAATGGAATCAATGCCTAGCGGTGGCATGCTTACAATTAAATTGAATTGCAATCCACCGGACCGTAATCTGGTGTTGGAATTCTGTGATCAAGGCTGCGGTATTGCGAAAGAGGACCTACTCCGTCTTGGAGAGCCTTTCTTCACGAAGAAGCCGAGCGGCAACGGTCTTGGAATTATGGTCAGCCAACAAATCATAGAAGCCCACAAAGGAACAATCCTATTCAGCAGCAAGCTTGGTGAAGGCACCTGTGTCAAGATCTCACTGCCAATCATTCAATAATGAACACTTATGCTGTAAGCTTGATTTTGGAGCTTACAGCTTATTTTTTGGTTAGTTTGCGTGCTGTAAGCTCAATTTTCAAGTTTACAGCTAAAAACCTCCTTGCTGTTTTTTTGATAGGGCTTCTATGGTACGATGTCTCAATAGCCATCAGACTCTCTGAGGGCAATTCTCAGATGTAAATACTACATGAACAGATAGGTGGAGCTTACACTATGCTTTCCGTTGCCTCAATTCGAAAAAAATTGCGTTACAGACCGAGTCCGCCGCAGGTCATGACGTTTGGCTTCATTTTTCTTATCTTTGTTGGGGCACAGCTATTATCACGTCCTATCGCCTACACCAACGATATCTCTATTTCATACATCGATGCTTTATTCATGTCGGCCTCAGCTGTTTGCGTGACGGGGCTAACCGTACTAGATACAGGCAGTCATTTTTCTACATATGGACAGGTAGTCATCATTATTCTTGCTCAAATTGGCGGATTAGGATTTATGACGATGGCGACGTTATTCGCCCTGCTTTTCCGCAAACGCATCTCATTCCGCGAACGGCTTGTGCTTCAAGAATCGATGAATCATGGCTCTGGAGAAGGCATTGTACGAATGATTCGGAAGATTCTCATCTATGCCCTGACCATTGAATTGACCGGCGCTATTTTGCTCAGCAGCTACTTCATGCTAGAAATGCCAGTTGGACAAGCTATCTACTTTGGTATCTTCCATAGTATTTCATTCTTTAACAATGCAGGCTTTGATTTATTTTCACAATTCCCGGATCGCGCAGCTAGCCTCATTCATTATGTAGAGGATCCGTTCGTTAACATCGTCTCGATGCTGCTGATCTTCTTAGGAGGAATTGGCTTTATTGTCATATCCGAGCTTGTCACTTATCCAAAAAATAGAAAGTTCAGCCTACATAGTAAGGTTGTTTTATCCGTTTCAGCCATTTTGATCGTAGTGGGAACATTGGTTATTCTATTGCTTGAGTTTTCCAACCCCAATACGCTCCAGCCTCTATCTGCATCCGGCAAAATTCTGGGTGCTACTTTCCAGTCGATCACAGCGCGTTCGGCTGGTCTAAGCACGGTCGATCCAAGTATGCTTCTCGAGGTCACACAGTTCTTCCTTATCCTTCTAATGTTTATCGGAGCTGGACCTGGCTCTACGGGCGGCGGTATCCGCGTTACAACCTTTGCGATTCTCATTGGTGCAATGATTGCAATGGTACGGGGGAGAGAAGATGTCGTACTATTTCGGTTCCGTATTGCCAAAAAACAAATTCATCAGGCCATCATGTTTACGATGATTGCCTTCTCTATTATTTGCGGGGCAACTATGATTCTCACCATCACAGAAACCGGTTCGTTCCTAGCCATTCTATTCGAGGCTACATCCGCCTATTGTACGGTTGGGATGTCTTCGGGATTAACTGCGCATTTATCAACTGTGGGTAAAATCATTCTTATTTTGCTTATGTTCCTTGGACGACTAGGACCTGTAACGCTGGCGTTTGCATTAAACACACGTTCAAAGAAAGAGCTGTACCGTTTCCCTGAAGGAAAAATAACAATTGGATAACAACAGTATGATTACTCTAGGCAAGTCGAAGGAGATCTACGAGCGATGAAATCACAAATAAATTCTAACAACCCTGTTGACTCGAACATCGAGCAATCAAACAGCAAAGAACGCATACTCATTGTGACCGCTGTCGCTGCGGAACGAGATGCTGTACTTCGCGGATTACAGGGCGCCGAGCATATTGATGTCATAGCAGCTGGTGTAGGTCCAGCAGCTGCTGCTGCAAGTACTGCAACTGCATTATCAACTGCTGCTTACCGATTAGTAATAAGCGCCGGTATTGGGGGCGGCTTTGCCGGTCGAGCGGATATCGGTTCGCTCGTCGTTGCTGATAAGATTATAGCCGCAGACCTCGGCGCAGAATCACCTGAAGCAGGCTTCATTAGTCTGGACGAGCTGGGCTTCGGCTCAGCTCAAGTTACTGCGAGCTCTGTTTTTTCCAATCGCATATACGACGCTATTCATTCTGCCGGACTAACGGTACATATCGGCTCCGTTGTGACTGTCTCGACTGCCACTGGCACTGCCGAGACAGCCGAAGCTCTTGTCAAACGCGTGCCTGGCGCTGCCGCGGAAGGCATGGAAGGCCATGGCGTTGCTGTCGCTGCACAGCAGCGGGGTTTAGCTGTGGTAGAAATTCGAGCGATCTCCAATGCAGTCGGACCACGTGATCGCGCAGCTTGGCGGATCGGTGAAGCATTGCAAGCATTAGAAGCAGCAAGTCATGCCATACGGGAGGTTCTACAATGAAAATAGCTTTTTCCCCATGTCCTAATGATACCTTTGTCTTTCATGCTTGGACGCATGGACTTGTGCCGGGAGCACCCGAGCTTGAAGTCACCTATGCGGATATCGATATTACGAATAATTGGGCCGCTAATGCAGAGGGCCCAGAAGTAATGAAAATTTCATACGCTGCTCTACCTTGGGTCTTAAATGATTATAAGCTGCTGCCCTGCGGCGGCGCTCTTGGCCGAGGCTGTGGTCCTTTGGTTCTCACCAAAGGCGGCTCTAAGGATCTGAGTGATCCCTCTATACTTACAGGCCAAAGAATAGCCGTTCCAAGCGAGCGGTCAACCGCTTATTTATTATTTCGTCTATGGGCTGCCAAGCATATTCCGGGAGGCGTAGGTGAAATCGTTATTATGCCGTTCCATGAAATTATGCCTGCTGTGCGAGATGGCAAAATAGATGCAGGTTTAGTCATTCATGAGGCTCGTTTCACTTATCCGACTTACGGCTTAAGCATGCTCGTTGACCTTGGCAGCTGGTGGGAGTCCGATACCGGCCTGCCGATTCCGCTCGGCGCCATTATCGCTCGCCGCACGCTGGATAGTGAAGCCATTGCCAGCTGGATCCGTTCGTCCGTCGAATACGCCTGGGCACATCCTGAGCAGTCACAATCGTATGTAATGGACCATGCGCAAGAGCTCTCACCGGATGTCGCGCAGTCACACATCGATCTCTATGTTAATGAATTCACTGCCAGTCTTGGAGATGACGGCTATGCCGCAGTAACCGCGCTGCTTAGTAGAGCGGCTGAGGAAGGCCTCGTACCTAGCTTCGATCTGTCCTTGCTGCGCTAAAATGAAGAAAGCAGACAACCCGACGAGGATTGTCTGCTTTTATTATTTAATAGTCATTCTACTTTTTATTACTCGAGATTGGCATGGTTGCCATACATGTTTGCTCCGGTTAAGTCCTGCTTCTCCATCAGCCGTAAAATAACTGCGTCACATACAAGCAGCAGCGTTTGTTCGAATAGTGATCCCATCGGTTGGATGGATCTTTCATCATCCTCTGCCTTGTCCTTCGGCGTACCAGGCAATTRCACGATAGCGCTCGCTAATTGTCCAATCGTCGATTTCGGAAAAATCGTCAAGGCGACAACGTCTGCCCCTAGGCTTCTCGCTTTGTCTGCCATAGAAATAAGCGACTTGGTTTCTCCTGAGCCTGACCCAATAATAAGCAGATCACCTTGCTCTAACGTTCGAGTTACCGTCTCACCCACCACATAGACATCCAGCCCCAGGTGCATCATCCGCATAGCGAAGGCTCGCATCATAAGCCCAGATCGCCCTGCTCCGGCAACGAATATACGTCGCGCGCTCGCAACGCTATCGACTAGTTTCTCCGTCTGCTCATCACTAAGATTATCTTGAATCTGACTTAGCTCATTTATAATAGCGGTTATATAAAATCTCGTTTTCATACCAGCCACTATCCTTGACGAATTAATTGCTGCATTTCCGCCGCTGTCGCTTTTATATCGGCTTGTCCAGTAATGCCGCCGCCCACAATAACAAGATCAGGATTTGCTTTAATTACCTCAGGAAGTGTGCTGAGCTTAATACCGCCAGCTACTGCCGTTTTAGCGTTTTTCACAACGCTTTTGATGGTACGCAAATCCTCAAAGGAATTTTGTCCAACAGCTTGAAGATCATAGCCCGTATGGACACAAATATAATCAACGCCTAGAGCATCGAGCTCAGCAGCGCGTTCTGCTAAATTTTTGACAGCGATCATATCGACCAGCACTTGCTTACCTTGCTTTCTAGCTTCTTCGACTGCGCCCTTAATGGACATATCCTCTGCAACACCTAATATCGTAATAATGTCTGCACCAGCTTCCGAGGCCTTCATCACCTCATAGGCGCCTGCATCCATAATTTTAAGATCAGCAAGCACGGTAAGGTTAGGGAATGCTTCTTTCATTGCTTTAACTGCATGCAAGCCTTCGTTAATTACGATAGGTGTGCCAATTTCTACGACATCGATAAACGATTCGATCTCTTTCACTAATTGTATACCTTCTGGAATATTAACAAGGTCTAACGCTAGTTGTAATTTCATAATATAACGTTCACTCCTATAGTTTGGGTTTAACTGACACGCCTAATATTAGACACTGGCAGTACAAAAAGATAGTACGCACTTTCATGTAACGTAGTACCCATTTGGTAACTATGAAGAGTGAATGTTTAACTTTCTTATGTCTCCTGCTTGCAACGCTCCTGGTGCTTTTCTCCCCACTCCGACATGACATTAAGCAGTCCTTTGACGGATAAACCGTACTCCGTTAAGGAATACTCTACCTTTGGAGGCACTTGCGTAAACACCTTGCGATCAATGATCGCATCCTGTTCTAATTCACGAAGCTGCTGAGTAAGCATTTTTTGCGTTATTTCTGGCATTTCACGTTTCAGCTCCCCGAATCGATGGGTTCCATCCGTCAAATGGCATAAAATAACCGGCTTCCATTTTCCACCTATTACCTTTAGCGTTAACTCTACAGTCTCTTTAAAATGCTGGTTTCCCATGATGAACAACTCCTTAAGTATATAATGATCTACTACATTACTTCGTAGCGCGACTTGCTTTTCGTTTTATATAGACTAATAATAATTATACCACTTACATTTGCTCTACATGATCCCATGGATCAAGTCTACATACAAATGTCAGTAACATCACACACTTAAAGGAGAGAGAAACATATGGATTTAAAAAACAAATCAGCTATCATCACTGGTGCGGGTAAAGGGATCGGCAGAGCTGTTGCCACTGCCTTAGCAGCTGAAGGCGTAAACCTAGGATTAATCGCAAGAACAAGTGCAGATTTGGAAGCCCTTCAAGGTGATCTTACAACTATGTATGGAGTCAATGTAAGTATCGCAACGGCGGATGTGTCCAGTAAAGCTGAAGTCGATCAAGCAGTAGCTGCACTTTCCAAGAGCCTTGGTACAGTCGACATTCTAATTAACAATGCGGGAATCGCTGCTTTCGGAACTGTTCTTGAAATGGACCCTGAGCAATGGGAGAGCATTATTCAAACCAATGTAATGGGTACGTACTATGTGACGCGCGCCATCTTGCCAACTATGCTTGCACAAAGCGGTGGCAATATCATCAACATCTCTTCAACTGCTGGCGAGAAGGGATTTGCAACAGGATCGGCTTATTGCKCCTCTAAGTTTGCTATTCAAGGCTTAACGGAGTCCCTCATGCAAGAAGTGCGTAAATCAAACATTCGAGTTACATCACTCATGCCAAGTACAGTAAACACGGAGCTAGCTCAAAATGCTGGGTTGAAAATTGGAGACGAGGATCGGATGATGCAAGCCGAGGATGTAGCTGATCTCGTACTAGCCACACTAAAACTACCTAATCGCGTCTTTCTAAAATCAGCGGGTATTTGGACGACAAATCCGCAGTAATAATTAGCATGTATTGCCCCTTCACTTACCTTGTGCTGGGGTTTTCTTTATTTGATCTCTCAATTTCCTTATTGAACAAACTGGTGCCGATGAGCTGATCGTAACCGGTCAAATATATGATCACAACGCTCGCCTGCACTCTTATGAATTGCTAGCGGAGATTGTAAGTGAAAGCCGCGGATCAGCAAAAACTGCTTCCGAGCCTTCAGAATAAAATAATAGGTTAGCTGGAAAACCTGCATAAAAGTGAGCAATTTCCAGCCGACCTTTTAATTGACTCCGACCTCAAATCTATGAATAATATAAATATATAGATAGATAGTCTGCAGTGAGTTGGAGGAATTCATATGTCCATCGTTCCGCGTATAATAGAGTTTAACAAACAATTTGTCGAAGAAAAGCAATATGAAGCCTACTTAACCGATAAATACCCTGATAAGAAAATAGCCATTCTTACATGCATGGATACAAGACTCTCTGAGATGCTCCCTAAAGCACTAGATTTAAAAAATGGTGACGCTAAGTTTATTAAAAATGCAGGAGCCATTCTGACTCAGCCATTCGGAAGCGCGATGCGCAGTATTTTAGTTGCGGTGTACGAGCTTGAAGCACGAGAAGTGCTCGTCATCGGGCATCACGGCTGCGGTATGACCAATCTGAATGCGGAAGCGATGGTCGGCAAATTCGCCGAGCATGGCATCGATCCACAAACCATTCAGACGCTTGAGAACTCAGGCATTCGTATGGAGAAGTTTCTACGCGGCTTCAGCAGCGCCGAAGAAGGCGTCATGCATAGCGTTAAAATGATTCGTAAGCATCCCCTTTTCCCAAAAGATATTCCAGTTCATGGCTTTGTCATCGACTCAGAAACAGGCGAGTTGGAAATTTTGGTCCAGGATTATAGAGAAGAATAATTTTCTCCTAATAAAAGAAGGGCAGCCCCATTGTCGAATGACTCCGGGACTGCCCTTTTGTTGTTCATCGTTTTCAGTACTAGCAACTACCCCGATCTGATATCATTTCCTTATTTTACCGCAATATAAATATCGATCTCTGCGTCATTCGGGTCAAACTCGCGAGCATCATAAAGCTCAAAATCACCAGAATACGTTCTCTCAATCGGCGAGTCTTCAAAAAAAGACCATATCTGCTTCCATTCATTCGCGACCACTTCAAATACTGGGCCTCGCTTCGTTCTAAATATCATATATTTTGCTTCAGGAATAATTGTATGCTCTAGACCTTCCAGAGCCTGCGGGTTGTGCTGATCACCCATCTCATGCCCCAGAATAACCGTATACGCGCCCGAAGCGTCAGATTCATAATGGGTATACAACGCATAGATCAGATGAGGATTACTCGCTTGTATGCGCTCTGCAATACCGCTTTGAAAGTATGTATTCCATAGCATCGACAGCTGTCCATCCGTGCCTGTCTCCTGCTCATTTGTTGTCCGTACGCTTACACCTGCTATTTCAATTGCTGGCTTTACCATTACGTTTGTATTCATGTTATCGTCCCCTTCACCATCGTTTACTTCATTGTACGATTGGAAAGTGGACATCTGTCTGTCTGAGTTTATAAATAGGAAAATATAAAATTCAGGCGGCATCAACCATTGCCATTTACACTTGGTATCTTCTTATAATATTTTGTGCACGCAGCATAATCTGTTGGACGACTTCTGCCGGTTGTTCCACCTTTACGTTATCCCCATAGCTGAGAAGCATCCCATAGAACCAATCGTCTAGCGCAAAGGGCCCTTCCACACGCATAGATCCGCCCTCCAAAATGGTTACTTGGTCCGGATGAAACGAATCGCCAACTCGGTAACGCACCTGTGGCCGGAAAATCATAACAACATCGGCCTCCGCTTTTCCAATCCATCCTGACTCCCAAGAGTATCCCTCTAATGAGGGTGTTTGGCGGCGCTCGAAAGTATCCATAAGTAAAACAAGCTGCTGCACACGCGATATTCGAAAAATACGAAACTCTTCCCTTAGCGTACAATACCCTTGTATGTACCATACATTTCCTTTTAAAATCAGCTGATATGGCTCGATCACACGCTCTGTTTCCGTGCCGTTCATATTGATATAGCTCATCGTCACTTTTTGCGTTTGTTCAATAGCCTGCTTAAAGAGATTCACTTTATGAACTTTATGACGCGCAGCGGGACCCTGTGCCCAAGGATTCAGATCAAACACAATCCCTTCCCCTTGCTGCGCCGTTTGCTGTTTATCCGACTTATTTAATAAAGCATTAACCTTATCGTGCAGACTCGCAAACGTTTTATCGTCCAGAGCGGTATTTAGACCTTTTACTGCGGCGATAATCGACGATATTTCTGCAAACGTCAAATACTGACGTGAAATGGTGTAATGCTCCATAATTTCGAAGCCGCCCGAAGTACCTTGTTGAGCAAATATAGGAATACCGGATTGGCTTAATGTATCCATGTCGCGGTAAATGGTTTTCGTTGATACTTCAAACCGGTCCGCTAATTCCTTCGCAYTGATTCGCCCGCAATTTAACAGCAGAATGGTCATTGCCAGTAAACGATCGATTTTCAAAGCTATCCTACCTTCCGAAATCCTGATTCGTTAGATCTGTATTCACGCCAATAGCAGCTTTACTGCCTTCACCTGCAGCGATCACAACCTGTGAAGGCGCAATAATGGAGGCATCGCCGGCTGCGTATATTCCTCTAATGCTTGTGCGTCCCATATCGTCAGTGACAATACCGCCAGCATCAGTCATTGCACAGCCCAAGGCTTCGCCAAAAGGAGCCGCGTGATCCCATTGTGGGGATACAAAGCCGCCTTCCCGCCGCACCTGACTATTGTTTTCAAACACAATACTGTTCAATACGCCATTCTCTCCAACAAGCTTCTTTATTCGCTGCTGATTCACCTGCACTCCCATCCGGCTCAGAAGGCCGATTTGCTCAGCTCTCAAGCTATTCGCTCCATTCGTGCAAAGAAGGATATCCTTGCTCCAATTATAGACGATTTTGGCCACATGATCCGCATTCGCGTTCTCCGAAATAATGACCAGCGGCTTATCGCGCAGCTCCCAGCCATCACAGTACGGACAGCTGAACAAGCTTCTCCCATAAAAATCATGAACGCTAGGCAGCCTAGGCAATATTTCCTTAAGTCCTGCGGCTAAAATAATGGATCGTGCCTGAAACTGCACGCCATTGCTCGTCATAATTTGAAAACCCACCGCATTCGGCTTAATTTCAGTCACCYTATCCGGCTTAATCGTAACAGATGGATATTTGGAAATATCCTGATGGGCCAAGCTGCGAAATTCATTCGGATGAATACCATCTCTTGTAATAAACCCATGAGACTCATGTGTAACCGCATTTCTAGGCTTGTTATGATCGAACAAAATTACGACTCTCCTCGATCTCCCGAGCACCAGCGCAGCATTCAAACCAGCGGGCCCGCCACCAATAATCGCACAATCCAGCCACATATTCATCGCTCCTGTAAATTAATATTTATTCACTTTTAATCCTTGAATCGACAAATTCCCGTTCTAAGTTGTATAATTTTGTAGAACTCGTTTCATTATCATAAAAACGGTGGTGACTATTATTTTATTCGCTTTATCCTTAATTCTGTCTTTTACAATCGTTTATTTATTAATACCTCCGTTTGCCAAGCTGGCATTCAAACTTGATTTTGTGGACAAGCCTAGAAAAGATGTTGAACGAAAATTGCATCGAGAGCCTATTCCGCTTACTGCGAGCTATGTTATTTTTATTGGTTTTTTTGTTACCTATTTAGCTGTTACAAGAGATTTCTCTATGCAGACAGGAGCAATATTTGTTGGCGGAGTACTTCTATTGATCATTGGAACGGTCGATGATTGGTATAAGACGAAGGGCAAGGACTTCCCTTCCCTGCCGAAATTTGTTGTACAAATATCCGCTGCTGTTATCGTTTACGCATCAGGCATTTCCTTTACTGGATTTTATAATCCGCTTTCTGATGAATATGTGGTTCTTCCTGCTGTATTGCAATTTATTCTTACGATTTTATGGATATTCGGCGTTACGACTGTTATTAACTTTTCCGATGGTATGGATGGACTTGCAGGCGGGCTTTCCGCGATTTCCGCCGTTACGCTATGTGTTGTAGCGATAGCCAAAGGACAATCCAACTCTGCTATCATGGCCATCATTTTGGTTGGTGTCACACTCGCGTACTTGCGTTATAACAAGCCGCCAGCCAAAATATTTATGGGTGATGCGGGAGCGACGTTTCTCGGCTTTATTTTAGCCGTAATTGCTCTGGATGGTGCTTTCAAGCAAGCAACGGTCCTTTCGTTGTTTATCCCGATTTTGGCGCTCGGCGTACCGATTTTCGATAACATCTTTGTCGTAATTAAGCGTATGATGAAGGGCCAGGCGATCTATCAAGCAGATGCTAGCCAAGCGCATTATCGTTTACTGCGGGCTGGACTTAACACGAAGCAAGTTGTGATGGTGCTTTGCTTAGTGAGTACGTGTCTGTGCTTATCGTCCATCATTTTACTGCTCGTGCAAATATAAAAGTAGATGCCAGCTTGTATGCTAGGCTCAAACCAAAGAGGGCTTTCACTTATTTATAAGCGAAAGCCCTCTTTCATATATACGTCCCTAAAGAGGACGCTCTATCGTAAACATTTCGCCAAGCTTAGCATAATCATTACCCGCAAGGCGGCTAACCGGGCCCAGCGTCTTCGGATTGATACGTCCATTCTCGTACAAGGATTCATGCAGATGGAAACGTACAACTCTGCCAATAAGAAAATCACATGCTGGTGATCCATCTGTACCACCAAGCTGCAGCGCTTGCTCCAGCACACATTCCATTCGAATTCTCGCTTCAGCTATTCCCGGCACACTTATGATATCGCTAGCAATTGGCGTTAATTGAGCCAACTCAACCTCGCTCTCATCCGGAGGCAGCATCGCAGCTGTCTGATTGATCGCCTCAATGTAGGTGTCATCGGATATATGAACGACGAACTCGCCTCGCTCGATGGCATTCCTCGCTGTATCCTTCAAATCCCCTTGCTTACGCTGCACAGAGATCGAGACCATCGGCGGATTAGCCGTCACGATATTGAAAAAGCTGAAAGGCGCCGCATTCAGTACGTCATCCTTCGACAAAGTCGATACAAATGCGATGGGTCTAGGGATAATGCTGCCGATCAGCAGCTTATAGTTCTCCTGCACAGTCTGGCTCGTAGGATCAATCGTTATCACTGGACTCGCCCCTTTCAGATCATCAACTCATGTTACGACAAGCGTAAACGGCTGTGGCCGTCCTCTGGCGGTAATAGCTCGTTTCGCGGTGAAATATAGGCATTGGTATAAGTGTGAAACTTATACTTTCCTATATTTTAAGAAGAAACGACTTCGTTGTCCTTGTCTAAGGACGAGCGGTTTCTCGTAAAAATATAGGCATGAGTATAAGCGTGAAACTTATACTTTCCTAATTTCAAGCGTAAACGGCTGTCGCCGTCCTTGACGGCAAAGCTCGTTTCGCGCTGAATGTTAAGTCTATTATAAGAGTGAACTTAAACATTCTTATCATTAAAAAACGGACTGTTTGAATGGAATTTGTACAGTCTAAACGTCTTTTAATCCATTTCCTTTGTGTTTGAATGGAAAATATCCACTCTAATACGACGTTAGCCACCTTTTCAGGACCAAACCGTCGATTTGACTGGATGAAATACAGTCTAACTCCAACCCAGCGCTTAGAATGAAGTTTTGATTGGATAAAATACAGTCAAACGGAGATAATCATTTACTTTGTGATGAAGTCAGCTAATAAGAAGATCACAATACTCATTCAAACACAACTCCAGCAATGGATCGCCTGTTTGCCCAGCTACATCAAGGGTTACCTGCCTATTTTAAGCTGCGATAGTTGAACTTATAATTTTAAAAAGTTTCTGCGAACCAAGCAGATGCCTCATCAACCTCTGAGCTTGTAAGCTGGTGACCCGATTTCTCCCAATGTACCGTAACGGGCGAACCCACTGCTTCTAACAATTTCTTTAAATCCTCCGTCTCTTGAGGTGTACATAGCGGATCATTCGATCCGGCACCAATAAAGCAAGGCACGCCAGTCAGATCAGGAAGCTCCACCCCACGGATAGGCACCATCGGATGATGGAGAATCGCTCCACGAAGAGTATCCTTGTAGTGGAATAAGAGACTCGCTGCGATATTTGCACCGTTGGAATAGCCGATTGCAACGATATTACTGCGGTCAAATTCGTATTCCTCTGCAGCATTGTCCAAGAAATCATTCAATTCCTTCGTACGGAATATTAAATCCTCGATGTCGAAGACACCCTCTGCCAGTCTGCGGAAATAACGCGGCATTCCGTTCTCTAGCACATTTCCTCTTACGCTAAGTACAGAAGAAGCCGGTGAAACTCGGCCTGCCAATGGCAGCAGATCCCGCTCCGTTCCCCCAGTACCATGCAGGAGCAGCAGCACCGGTGCGTTAAGATCAGTTCCTTTGTTGAATATATGTTTCATTATTTATCCTCCTCCAACACTCTTATCTCAAAAGGTGTTAATAATTGCTCGATTTGTGTGCGCTGCTTCTCATACCATTCAGGAAGCATGAGCTTTTCTCCTAGCAGCTCTAACTCTTCATCACGCGCAAAGCCCGGTGGATCTGTCGCAATTTCAAATAAGATTCCGCCCGCTTCACGGAAATAAATCGCATTAAAATATTGACGGTCGATAATCGGCGTAGGCTCAAACCCACTTTGTACGACTTGATTTCTCCAAACCTCATGCTCCGTGAAATCTTTGGCGCGCCAAGCAATATGATGCACAGTACCTGAGCCGCCTTGCCCAAGCGCCATCTTCTCTACATTGACATCAATTAGGTTGCCCAAATCACCCGTTGCTTTATATCGCGTATAAGCACCCTCTTGACCAACAAGTTCAAGCCCCATTACATCAACTAGAACTTTCCCTGTTTCCACAGGGGCTGTACTGTAAAGGATAGCTCCCCCGAACCCTTTAATCGCTTTGTCCGCAGTTACGCCACCGAACGACCAATTACTTTCCGGTCCCTCTTCTCTAGCTACGATTTCGAGCTTCAGGCCGTCAGGATCTACAAATTGTAGGTATTGCTCACCAAACCGAGAGGTCTGATTCACATCGACATTTAGCTTTTCCAGTCGTTCCTTCCAGAAATCAAATGCGTTAGCAGGAACCACATAGGTAGTAAATCCAACCTG
>NZ_JBFUHJ010000012.1:0-55595 GCF_056402455.1 Paenibacillus sp. P4_A7
TCGCTAGACTGTTGGGTTATTCTATTAACTTAAATGCCACCCCATCCAAAGCTGCTATCAAGAGTTTCACTGTTTTACTTCACAAAATATAAGGAGGTTGCTAAATGAGTGAGAAACCTCAATTTTCAGCTGGACAAGAGTTAAAAACTGATAGCGATATTCGTGATGCTATGTTAGTAAAAGAGCCTATTATGGTATATCAAGATCTTATGCGATTAAGACCTCCACTACCGATTATGGCATACAATGATGATATTATTAAAATTGCAGATGGAACTACCTTTCTTCGGAGGGTAACAAAATTCTACACTTTAAGTGATGAAGAAGCAGCAGTCTATAATTCAAGTTTAAAATAGAAGGAGGTGCGTTTTGCCTCTTTCTTTTTTTGTGAAAGACGGTTTTATCTACTATAGCCCCAATACTACCCTCATTTCATCTTTCATGACCGACTTATCCTTTTTGTACCCATCATCAAGTTGTTCAGCTATTTTATGTACATTAACTCGATGCTGCTTTTGAGATTTAAAGTTCAATTAATAAACTTGAGCTGGAATATAAAATAAAAAAGCCAATGTCTCGTGAACATTGACTTTTAGGGAAAGAATGATATGACTATACCCTATATAGGTTATGTTCCTTCACTGGATCTGGTGAAGGTTTTTTGTTATACAAAACGATACTCAAAAGCCTTTCTTGTATTGCAATTATGATCATTTTCTATATCTTTTTATTTGTTCATTATATTTATAGTCAARCATCTCTAATTTTTCATCTGTCGAATGATTCAAAGTTATGTCTTTAATTTTATGAAGCATGTCATCATGTCTTTGTTTCATTGTGAGATATAGAGTAGTAATCAATTCTTTATAAACCCATTCCACAATTCAAGAATCGCAAGTTTCTTAATTCCTAGTATATTTTGTAGCGATTAATCTCTTGGATAATCAATTTTCATGATATCCATAAATGAGATTTTTTCTGTCTCATCATTTTTTTGAACATGAACCTTTCCTGTTCTGGAATCTAAGAGCACAATCTGTCCACGAAGTGGCTCTTCCCTTCCCCAAACAGTCAAAAGTATAACCGACTTCTCCTGGAATGCTTCAGTTATTTGGTTGCCTATTTCCTCTAACACAAATTCATCTCGTGTTGGTCTTTTAGGTATTTTTGCTTTTGCCATCTTTATGCCTCCTGCTGTGTAATATAAAAATATGTAGATAGACTAATCATAAGTTTATACCAAATTTATATGAGATGATAGGTTCGTACATTGGTATTTTTTGAAGATGACTTTGATAAAGTTTAATCTCATTAACTGAACAATTAATATTTGGCTCTGAAGCAGCTGGTAAATATTCCTCGATTGAGGTTTTCAATGGTTCTTGCCCATTGTAACGACGAGCTACAGTTAAATGAGGATTAAATTCACGATTTTCTTTTGGAAATAACTTAGCTAAACTATCTTCTATTCTTTGGTGTAAGTTTCTAAGTGAATTTAGATCTCCACCCACACCAGCCCAAAGAATACTTGGTGAAGCTTGTGAACCAAATGTTCCCCACCCTTTTCCCTTTATTTCAAACGGATTTGAATTTTCTGCAACTTTTACTAATAATTTTTCTATCTTTTGCAATTGACCTATTGAGGTGTCACCTAAAAATTTCATTGTTATATGATAATCCTCTGGGTGTGTCCATTTTTGAAAAGGAAGGTTTGATTTGAGTAAAGTAGAATGTTCTGTCAATTGTTCACGCCATCTTTGATCGATAGGAATTGCAACGAACAAACGCATTGATTTAGTATTCATTTTATTAACACCCCTAAAAATAGTATCAATTCTAGTTTCCCCTAGAAATGAAGGGATTATTTATTTTCAAGGGTGGATTCTAACATGGGAGATCTGTACGGAGTATTTTCTCATACCTCTTTCTTTCGATAAAAGATCCGTAGTTATAGTATAGTTGTATATATAATATTTTAAACTAAATTTAATTTTTCACTTAATTGGAAAACTCTATTCCATCACCCCAGAAGACAACTTAAAGATCATCTCCATAACCTCCGTGTCCTCTTGAGTCTTAGCATAAAAACAATGTCTTCTCCAATTAAGTAATTCAATTGCACCGCTAATATCACCATTCAATGCCTTCTCATGAGCTTCATATACTTGCTCTACTGATGGAACTCGTTGATTCCTTCGATGAAATTGAACGTTTTTTGACACCTCTACTATCTTAAACATATAATCCACCTCTAACACCATAATACCAGTTAGAAAATGGATTTGAAACCTAAAAAAAATAAAATTGTAACTGCTCTTGATCAACTAAGGGAAAAGCTCTAAGGTTATCTCCCCATAGCTGTTTTGAAACTATAATCCCATGTCCTGAACACGTTCTCAAGGCTGCGTTTCTTCTTAATTAAAAATTCAAACTCGACACATCTAATATTTTATTTATTAATTTCATTGATTAGACATTATTATTTGTACCCCCATTTCGGTTACCAGTTCGCAGAGTCTGTTTATCTCCTAACGAAAAATAGCCCCTATTCCATCCTTATTATTGGATGATTTAGGGACTATTTGTTTCTCATTTATCTTCTTGATCCTAATGACTGTTCAGCAATTTGAATCAAACGTTTAGTGATATTGCCACCAATTGTACCTGCTTCACGAGTTGTCAGATTGCCATTATAACCTTCTGATAATTGAATCCCATGCTCTTGTGCAATCTCATATTTAAGTTGGTCTAGAGCCATTTGTGCTTGCGGAACAACCAATTGATTCGAACGACTTCTTCCCATTATACAATCACTCCTAAGCAAGATATGATTGTATTTTGTGGAGTTTATTGAATATTTATACATACATTTCCGACAATTTTTAGATCGATTTTTATCCGACTCAATAATAGTCACAATACTGGTCACAGACATCACAATCGAAGTCACAAAAACCAGTCACTTTAGAGTTTCACCGTATAATACAGTAGAACAAAGGACTATGAAAAATTGTAGAGTGCTTGAAACAACCTTGATAATGGTACATGCGGCTACATTTTTTTTGGCGTTGGCAGACCTAGTAATTCTAGCGCTTCATGCATCGTTTGCTTATACCGCTCAGTGATCCACAAGCGCAAGCTTCTCTTCGCACCGACCGATTTAAGTATAGGACAAGTCGCATAAAAGTGATTAAAAGTTGTCGATAGCTCATGCACATAAGTACATAGCTGATTCGGCGCCAATTCATTGACTGCTGCTTGAAGCGTCTCCGGCCAGTATGCGAGCTGTCTAATCAGGCTCTGCTCCTGGGCTTCAAGTTCATTAAAATCGATATCCTGTACAGGCAAAGATACTTCCTGCGCCTTCTCCAAAATACTGTGCGAACGAGCGTAGGAATAAAGTAAGTACACTCCCGTATTGCCTGACACTTCTGTTGCTTGCTCGAGATCAAATACGACTTCTGTCTGCAAATGGAAACGCAATAGATAGTACCGAATTGACGCTGCTGCTATTGCACGGCTTGAAATCCCTGCTTTGCGAGAACGCTTGGTATCGATGATAAGCGCCATTTTCTCTAAAAAATCTGCAATCTTTATTCCGATTCCCTGTCTCCCCGACATTGCGTATGCATGCTTCCCATCGGACGTATCGATGTTTAGCCCTTTCGCTGTTTGTGGACTGAGTGAGACGACACCATAACTAACATGTCTAAGCTGATTCGCTTGCTGCTCAAAGCCTAATGCTTGCAGAGCTTGCTTCACCATCGCTTGAGGATATTCCTGTCTTTGATCGATAACGTTTATGACTATATCAGCATGACCTATTGGTTTCTTTACGCCTTCCGCATGCGTCGACCAAAGACGATCAGCAAACTTTTTGTAACGAAAATCTTGCTCCAATAGCCCGAATTTCCAAAGATGATACGCAATATCTTTAGCCGTGTACGTTAAAATGCCATTCGAACGCACCAGTACCTTATCCGCGTGAAACTCCGATTGCTCCAAAGTGTCATTGTCAGCCTCACCTTCTGATTGCTTGAGTACCCAGCAGCCCTGAAGCTTTCMTTCCGTCTCTTGACGAAATATATCGGTTTTCTTCAGCAGCTCAAAGGCGCGTGACCAAAATCCTTCACGAACGATGCTGCTTTCCCATACCAAAACATCATAGCTGATGCCGAATTGCTGCATCTCCTCCACATGTTCACGTACGATTCTTTCTGCAATTAGCAGCCCCATCCATGAAAGATTTGAAAGCCCCTCCTCTAACTCAGCGAGTACGTTTGAACGCTCTTTAAGCAGTTGTGGCTGCTCCTTATACGCTTTGTTTATTTTCGAATAAGTCTCCCAGCAGAAATCGCCGAAACGTGAGTATGCTTGTTCAGTCGACGTGTGAAGAATACCGACTACCGTGTCCGCAAGCTGATTCCCTAGATCATCAATATAATTATGAACTTCGACCTGATGACCACTCTTTCTCAGCATTCTAGCCAAAGTATCGCCGATACAGGAATTACGTAAATGGCCAATATGAGCAGACTTATTTGGGTTAATTGACGTGTGCTCAATGAGCACCTTTTGTTTGACTTGCTTAGAAGCATACCTATTATTCTCTGAATATACAGCCCACTTTTGCCAATCGATATAAAGGTTAATAAACCCTGGCGGAGCTACTTCAATTTTGTAAAATAAAGCAACAATTTGTGAATGTACTTGCAGCTTCTCTTTGAACACATTAGCAAAAACAATTGGCGGTCTCTTTAAAATTTTCGCGAGCTGCATGGCGATGTTGCTGCTATAATCACCATGATCAGCATTAGCAGGATGCTCGACAGTAATCTTTAAATTATCAGGTCTTTGAACCCCCATTTCTTTCAGCAAGCTTTGTGTAATCTCTTCAATTACTTTTGTAATTTGTTCGTTAATCATAGAATGTCCCTCCTGTTTAGTGAAATAAAAAAAGGYCCTCGTCTCTAAATAAGAGACGAGAGCCGTGAAGATCCCGTGGTACCACTCTAAGTGTCAAGCCAATAAAATAAGCCTAACCCCTCGTTTTCGTAACGGTCATTGACCGGATTTGTCTACCTCTACCACTTCGACAAACCATTTCCTGGACCCGCTTCATTCCTGACATCCGTACCGGCTTACACTGACCCGGCTCGCTGTAACTATTCGTCATGAACTACTGTTCCATTCCTTAATGTTGTTGTATGAATATTCTGATATTTACCTTAAAAATATTTATACAGCAATTTGTGTTGGGTGTCAAGATTTGTAGGATAAAAGAAAAAATTCATATGACCTATTCCCCGTATGCTACCTCACCGGGCCATGCAAGCATACCGCCAGCTACATTAATTACTTTATAGCCATGGGAATGTAGAAAATCACATGCTTTTGTGCTGCGACCGCCGCTGCGGCAAATGACCACAATTTCTTGATCTCCCTGCTTAAGCTCATCTATCCGTTCCTGTAATTCTGATAATGGAATGTTACGAGCCTCGTTGATATGACCGGCTTGCCATTCATCTACTTCACGAACATCTACAAGATTAAGCTTTTGACCTTCTTTAAGCTGGTTTTCCAATTCATCTGTTGTTATTTCTGGATACATGTTATCATCCCTTCAAGCTTAGCGCGTTAATTTTATTGTTCGAATGCATTGTATCGCGTTGCCAAAGCATTGTCCATCTCGAGCATTTAACTTATAAGCAACAAAAAAATGAGTTAGCCTCACCCGCATGAAATCTTACTCATGGCGAGCGAAGCTTCCTCACTTTTCAAATATGAGTTAGAACCGAACAGCAGTGCCGCTCACAGCAACCATTAGCATACCTTCACGAACAACCTCATAATCAATATCAATCGCGACAATAGCATTTGCCCCTAGTTTCGCAGCTTGGTTTTTCATCTCATCAATCGCAACATCTCTTGCTTCCTTAAGCTTACTTTCGTATGCACCGGAACGTCCGCCGACGATATCTGTAATGGATGCAAAAAAGTCTCGAACAACGTTTGCACCCATGATCGCTTCACCTGTAACGACTCCAATATAGTCCTGAATAGGACGACCTTCAATTGTTGGTGTTGTAGTAATAAGCATAATTAAACTCCTCCCGCTTCAATAAAAGAAGCATCTAATTTCGTATTTCTTCTATATACGAGGGCGCAAACATAGATGTTTCAATTATTTTCTATCCAATTCATTGAGCTTTACGTTGATCAGTGTATCTGAATCGTCTTTGATTCGAATACTAACACGCACCCCAAATTCATGGGAATCCTGGCGCAATCTTAATTTAAACCTTTCCTCTGCTTGCCCGTCGCCTAACTTCTGTCTGCCTTCGTATTTATAATCGACAATGGAAGCATTTTGATATGCCTTTACTGTTTCCTCCATCGCAACCYTCCCCCACTTTGCATAGTTGGGTTCAGCGTGCTGGGCTACAGCTACAGCTTCCGATGCAACTACACCGGAATTGGTTAGGCTAAGGATGACAAAAGCAGCTTTTACGAAAAGATGACCTAGCATGTGATCACTCCTATTTACCTTCTAGATATAGCAAATAGGGTCACCCAATATGATCATTCCTATGCGTCTACGACGGGAGAGAACGATTCATTGATTTTTTTATAGATCGCAAGTAACTGATTCTGTTCTTCAAGCGACAACACTTTCATAATTTCCAACTGCATTTTAATTCCTTTTTCTTTCGCTTCTTTCAAAACCTCTTGTCCAGCGGGCACTATGGAATAGAGTATGGAACGACGGCTGTTTGGATCTATATCTCTTGAAATGTAATTGTTCGCGGTTAATTTATTTGTAATATTGGTAATGGCACCGGGAGTTAGTTCTAGTTTCTTTGCCAAATCTACGCCTCGCAGAGGTCCACACTTACTTAATTGGGACAGAACAATGATGGGCGTTATTCCCAAATCTATGCTAAAAGTACTATTCCATCGTTTCATTGAATGCCCATTAAATACTTCCATTGTGTGCACAAAATCAAACAAATCGATATCTTTTCCGCTCATTTTAAACCCCTTTTACAGGCTGCGTCATCTGATATTAAAAAACACCTTCATGTGACAATGCTGTTTTCAATTTCTTCTTCTCTTTCTTATCCAGCGCTAATGCTAACACGATCACACTAACAAGTCCAATTACAGCGAATATAGTAGCTGCGATAAATGAACTATTTATTCCGTGTAATAAACCATCTGATGCTATTTCACTTATCTGATTCGATGTCAGGTTTTCTTGACCCGTTTGCGCTATCTCCTTCGTAACAAATAGATCCGTTTGAGTTGTCATTATTGTAGTCATAATCACCGTTCCTATTGCGCCAGCAATGGCTTGAAGTGTGTTTTGCATCGCTGTACCATGCCCGTGCAATTCAGGCTGTAATGCATTCAATCCAGTTGTCATGAGTGGCATCGTTAGAAATGTAACACCAAATGAGCGCACCATATATATGATAACCATCAGTAAAATCCCTGTACCAAAAGTCAAATTCGTATAGAATACTGTCGATACTGTGAGGATGATTGCGCCCATAACGCCAATCCATTTCATGCCGTACCGATCATACATTCTACCAGCAATCGGCGACATAATAGCCATTACTATGCTGCCTGGTAAAAGGAATAGTCCTGATTCTAGTGCTGACATTCCTCTAATGTTTTGCAAATAGATAGGCAACAAAATCATTGAGGCATAAATAACTMCATTCACGAAGAAGCTAATAATAATAGATAATGTGTATTCGAATGATTTAAATATTTTCAAGTCGATCAAAGGCTTGTCGGTCGTAAGTTGGCGTATAACAAACCATACTAGTGAAATTACACCAATTATTAAAGATGCTAATACGGGCACACTCCCCCAGCCTTGTTTACCGGCTATGCTGAAGCCATATAAAACACCACCAAAACCTAATGAGGAGGAAATAACGCCGATAACATCGAGCTTCACTTTTTTTGGTTCAGAGACATTTTTTAATAAAAAGAAAGATGCAATCAATGCAATAATTGAAAATGGAAGAATAGCGTAAAAAATATAACGCCACGATAATTGAGTAACCAATAATCCAGAAAGAGTCGGGCCTACTGCAGGTGCAAACATAATCGCCACACCAACAATCCCCATCGCTGCCCCCCGCTTCTCCATTGGGAACAAGCGAAATACGACACTAATCAACAGCGGCATTACAATTCCCGCTCCAATTGCCTGCACTACACGACCTGCTAGCAGAATAGCAAAGGTAGGTGCTACACCACATAACAGGGTTCCTATTGTAAAAATAATCATTGCTGCAAAAAAGAGCTGACGTGTGGAGAACCGCGCCATTAGAAAGGCAGTCACCGGAATGAAGACACCATTAACGAGCATATAAAGCGTTATTAACCATTGCGCAGTAGACGTTTCCACACCAAATTCCTTGGATAAAATCGGCAACGCCACATTTAGTACCGTTTGATTTAAGATAGCAGCAATTGCCCCTATTAAAAGTACGGTTAAAATCGGACCAGTCCTTACATTTTCTTGTTTGTTCATCGACACTTGCTTCAAATCCCCTAACATCCATTTATTACGATTGTTTAGCGTTCAACCGTTTAGTGTTGAACAGTCTAACGTTGTACGTTTGGCTTGTCTACAACCTTTCTCTTTTTTTATTACTCTTGGAAAAGGTGCAGACCTCTACATCGCATTTTTACATGAGATTTGATTATTGAAAATGAAAAAAGAGCATCGTAAATAGGCGCGATGCTCTTTTTTTGAATTTTAGTGATCGAGTGTGTGGTGGCAATTCTATTACAGTATAGTGAAGTCTTGATTTGTCTTTATACGTCTTGATCACTTAACCTTCTGCAACAAATCAGTTAATATTTTTATACGATTACTATATAGAAGTTTTTTATTTATATCCCTTAATTCCTCTATATAAAGTTCTGTCTTAAGTATTATTTCAGTTTTCAATTCTTCTAAAGATATAACTACACCTTTCCAATCAGAATAAGTCATCTGATTAAATGTTGTTGTCACAATGTCACTTAACCACGATTTATTTTCATTGTCTATAAGGCTCACTTCTACATCAGCAGGTTCAACCTTAACGAATTGCAGCCATTTTATATAAGAATTAGTGTCACTAATTGCTACATAGTTATTGGTTCTTAACAATATGTATAGGTTTAGTAATCGTTCAAACCAATTTGTTATTGAATCAAATCCACGTTCATCATCTCCTAATGGTCTGGAATGATAGTATCCATAGGAGTGGCCTTTAAATACCATTTCAAAAAATCCCTGTAAATCACCTTCATCATCAAACTTTTTCACACTCCAAGAAGCTATTTCATCCATATTCATCACTATTCTATAATTTATATTAAACAATCTATATCCTCCATTTACATCCCGATCACCTTCATTTCCGATAAATTCCTCGAGCTCCTCTTCAATTTGTTTGTTTAGCAATTTAGATAGCTCAGATTCATCTTCGGGTTCGATATAACCCTCAAGCTCTTCTTCAATTTCTTCATCCGTACTCATATGATCTTCCTTTTCTTCAACGCCCAACTTTTCTTTTATTAAACTCAGGTCTTTGACAAATTGCTTATTCTTCTGATAAATACTAAATATCATCCCGAACATGATGGCCAATACAACAGGGATACCCAATGGGCCTAATACTAGGCTTAAAATAATGATTAATACTATTCCAATCAACGCACCGACAAGTGTCATTTTCACAACCCCTTTCATCTTTAGTTAATCTATATGCTTCATATACGTCATCATCCTCAACTTCCAATACGTATATCAAAATTAGAAGATACTGGTAAACCCAAAAAAAACTGCCCCTTCGGCCAATGACCGTTGGGACAGCTTCTGCTTCACATGATTTCTGCAGTATCTTGCTTAATCTTAGCTATATCGCTACAGCATCAATTATTTTGCAGTAACCACTTTATTTTTCTTCTTGCGATTAAGAAATTCGTAGACAACCGGTACGATAATCAGCGTGAGCAAGGTTGAGCTCGTCAAGCCGCCGATTACAGTAATCGCCATACCTTTGGAAATCAATCCGCCTGATTCAAATCCGAATGCTAGTGGAAGCAAAGCTCCTACCGTAGCAATTGCAGTCATCAAAATCGGACGAAGACGAGTACCCGCTGCTTCAAGTAGTGCTTCTCGTACGGATAACCCTTCATTTTCCTTATGAATAACTCGGTCTACGAGTACGATTGCATTTGTAACCACTATACCTATAAGCATGAGCGCACCAATCATTGCGGTAACACTAAGCGTTTCTCCAGCAATGAGTAGGCCTAACAGTGCTCCAATAACGGTGAACGGTAAGGAGAACAAGATCGCGAACGGTGTCAGTGCTCCGCCGAACGTAATAACAAGTACAAGATATACAACTGCAATGGCAGCCAGCATTGCAAGTCCTAGCTGTGTGAACGATTCTTGAATATCCTCTGTCACACCGCCCATTTCAACATCTACACCTGCTGGAAGAGTCATTTCGTCAACCATCTTTTGCAGCTCGGTAGATACTTTACCTACATCGGATGTGATAACATCAGCAGACACTTCTGCATAAACGCGATCATCACGTCTCGTAATGGTATTCGGTGATTCGCCTTCTTCAATCGTGACTACATCTTTAAGTGCCACTTCAACACCAGCAGGTGACATAAGCTTCACATTTTCCAGATCTGCTTTTTCCTTGTACGTCTTCGCTTCAACCTTCACGTAAACGTTGAATTGTTCGCCATCCTTCTCAATTGTTGTGATGAGAGGACGGTCACGTACTGGACTAAGCGCCATTGCAACTCGACCCGCTGTCAGACCAGTCATACTAAGCTTCTCTTGATCAACTACAATTCGATATTGATCATAGGTTTCAGCCAAGCTGGAATCAATATTTTTCAGGTTTTTGTTATCCGTAAGATTAGCTGTCAATTCATCCACTACGGGCTGAAGTGACTTCATATCTGAACCGTAAACGAGCATCGAGATGCCAGAACCGCCCATACCTCCGCCACTGAAATCCTGCTGCTTCCATTCCCCTTTGCCACCTAGCTCCTGCAGCAACGGTACGATTTTCTCTTTTTCAGCTGCGAAATCAGGAGAATCCTCCTCGTAGCTTAAATTGAATAACGCTTGTTTCGATGCGCCTGGGCTAAATGGATTACTTCCGCCAACTACATATTGAACAACGCTGATACCTTCACGCTCAAGCAGTTGTTTTTCAGCATCAAGAGCCATTTTCTGAACCTGCTCAAGCGTCTCGCCTGGAGCTGGATTATATGAAACGACCATCATTTTCTGTTCATCAGCAGGCATGAAACTAACACCAATTACAGGTATAAGGAACAAGCTTCCGACTAACATTACAACAGCTAAGCCAAATGCGATAAATTTATGATTTAATGACCAACGTAATACTCCTTTGTACCATTCAGCCATTTTTCCTGGTTTATCGTTATGTGCTTTACCAGGCTTCAAGCCTTTGCGGAACATCATATGCGCCAGCATAGGAACAATTGTAATCGCAACAACTAAAGAGGCTAATAGTGCAAATACAATCGTCAATGCGAACGGTAGGAATATTTCTCCAATCATGCCGGACACGAGACCAAGCGGTAAAAATACTGCTATGGTTACAATAGTTGATGCCAAGATTGGCATAAACATTTCACGTGTTGCATCAAGGATAAGTTCCTTGCCAGTGAGCTTCTCTGTCGAGAGCGCCATCCGCCTATACACGTTCTCAATTACGACAATGGAGTCATCAATTACGCGTCCAATAGCGACCGTCATCGCGCCGAGAGTCATAATATTCAACGTAATATCCATCTGACTTAAAATGAGTAGTGCGATTAAGATAGATAGCGGTATGGATACAACTGCAATAATCGTTGAACGAATATCACGTAAGAAGACCATAATAATCAGGATGGCGAACAATGCGCCAATTACCGCTTTACTTAACATCGTGTGAACGGAATCTTCGATCGGTTTACCTTGATCGAGTGTTGCTATGATAGACAAGCCTTCATTTTTTTGTTCCAGTTCCTTAATTTCATCCTTAGCGAGATTAACGACGTCTACTGTATTCGAATCGGCTGCTTTAACAATGTTCAAGCCAATTGCGTCTTTACCGTTCGTACGGGATATCGATTCTGCTTTACCAACGATGCTAAGATCAGCTACGTCACTTAGTTTAACCGTAGGTATGAGGATGAGGTTCTTCAGATCTTCCTCTGATGAAATATTACCATCTACAACGATCGCTTTCTCCGCTTCACCGAATTCGAAAATGCCAAGCGGCGCGTTGATCGCAGAAGCTTGAATCATTCCCTTCACCATGTCCTGCGTTAAACCGTATTGCTTCAGCTTATCTTCTTTGAAAACAAGCTCGCCTTCTCTCACATTTTGACCTGACATTTGAACGCTGGCTACACCCTCAAGCCCTTTCAAACGAGGTAAAACGCTTGATTCAACTAATTTTGTCAACTGCTCCAAATCCATATTATCGTTCGAAACGCTTAACGATAATACTGGAAAAGCATTCAGACTAATACGTGAAACGGCAGGGTCCTGAACTCCAACTGGAAACTTAAGCTCCGACAGAGCCTCTTTCACTTCAGTTGTAGCTTTTTCCATGTCCGTCTCGTAGTCATACTCAATTACAACCGATGATGCATTTTCATAAGATGTCGAGCTAACTACTTTAACTCCCATCAAGTTACGTGTACGCTGCTCAATGGGTTTAGTGATTTTTTCCATTATTTCTTCAGGAGCTGCTCCTGGATAGACGGTAGTTACACTAACAATTGGTATTGTAACATCCGGCAAGGTTTCCATCTTCATATTCATTCCTGAATAAAGTCCGGCAAATAATACGATCAAGGTTAAAATCCATAAAGCAAACTTATTATTTAGCGAAAACCGTATAATGCTTTTCAAAAATATCCACTCCCACTCATTTTTCTATCTATACTTTAAAACGATATCCCACGCCCCAAATCGTCTCAATATATTGAGGATTCGATGGGTCATGTTCAACCTTTTCACGCAGTCTACGAATGTGCACCGTTACCGTAGCTGCGTCGCCATTAGATTCAACCCCCCATATACGTTCAAATAATTCTTCCTTCTCGAACACACGGTTCGGATTAGAAGCAAGCAGCAAAAGTAGCTCGTATTCTTTCGCGGTAAGCATAGCTTCCTCTTCATGTATCATCACTCTGCGCGATGGCTTATCAATAAACAATCCGCGAATGCGAATTTGCTCACGCTGTTCTGTCTTGTCCCCCRTCAAACGTTCGTATCTTGCTAAATGTGCTTTCACTCTAGCTACTAGCTCACTCGGACTAAATGGCTTAGTCATATAATCATCTGCTCCAAGGCCGAGCCCCCTAATTTTATCGATGTCTTCCTTCTTAGCTGTTACCATAAGTACTGGAACGTTCATTTTCTGTCTAATCTGCCGGCAAATCTCAAAACCATCTACCTTAGGCAGCATCACATCTAAAATAATAAGATCAAACTGCCCTTCCAATGCTTTCTGTAAGCCGATGTCTCCTCGTCCTTCAATTTGAACCATAAAGCCGTAACTTTCCAAATAGTCACGCTCAAGCTCGGCAATTGATTTCTCATCTTCAATGATTAGAATGTTCTTCATGCTGATCCACCGTCTTGACTGGAGTCGATTTTGGTAGCTTCAAACAGAACCTTGCTCCGCCCTGCTCTCTATTTTCCGCCCAAACGACACCGCCGTGCCCTTCTATAATTTGTTTGACTATAGCTAGACCAAGACCGCTTCCACCTGTTTCCGAATTACGTGATTGCTCTGCGCGATAAAAACGCTCAAAAATATATGGCAGATCCTCTTCTTCAATACCAGGCCCTGTATCTTCAATTTCGATTCGTACATGTCCCTCTAGGTCAACTACTTTTACTAAAATCTCCTTAGTGCTCCTATCTGACTCCTGCCCCATATACTTCAAGCAATTGTTCAAAATATTCGATAGTACACGGCTGAGCTTATCCGGATCAGCAGCAATCATAAGGGATTTACCTTCTAAGTCGTTATAATACAGCTTTATATTAGACTTCTCTAAATCAAACCGCTGCTCGTCCAAGAAATGCTCCATGTATCGACTGATATCAATCACTTTAAAATCGAAAGCGACTGTCTGGAGATCCAGCTTGGAAAATAAAAACAATTCGTCAATTAACTGATCCATATCTGTTGCTTTACGATAGATCGTTTGCATATAGCGGTCTCGCTTCTCATCGGTATTAGCAATACCGTCCATAATTCCTTCAACATAGCCTTTAATAGCTGAAATTGGTGTTTTCAAATCATGTGAAATATGCGACAGCAGCATTTTTCGATTTTCTTCATACTGCAAGCTTTGATCGATTGAATACTTCAGCCTCACTCTCATTTCCTCGAAAGCCGTACTCAATTGACCGATTTCACCTTTGGACATTGTCACCACTTTATGGGATAGATTGCCGTCTTTAATTTGCAGCGCAGCAGCCTTCAACGTCTCAATGGGTCGAATGATACTGCGAGATACAAAGTAAGTCAGTAATAAGCTTGTTAGTCCGATAAATGCCAGACTAAAGGTTGCACTGATCGGTCTCCAATAAATGGGTACGACATCATTTCTTCTAAGTAATACAGCTCTACCCTCTCCACCATCAGGGTAGGTAAAGTCAATGGTATTCGTCTCGAATTGATACTGATTAAAATTTACTTTAAGTGGCGGCTCATTAAGCAGCTTCTGCCAGTTTTCACTTGGTGAGGTTTGCTGCAAAAATGGGGAAACTGACGTGATTACCCCTTCTCGTGCGATGACTAATCCTGCCCATACATCATCAAGTCTATCCTGCAATTCATTTACATACTCGGGCTTCTCAAGCTCGCCCGAATCGTTGCGAAGCACGTAGGATAGTTCACCGTATACTAATGCTTGAACGAAAGGCTCATTTTTTTCCTCATCAAAATAATGTCGAACATCTTGCTTCCCACCTGCGTAAAAAATGAACATCATAAAGACAGACATCAAAATTAAAGGGACAAAAACCATGGCCAAATAAGACATATACAGCTTCACTCGTATGGACAATTTACATTCACGCCTCACTGAAACATTCTATATAAGTCTAGGTTTTATAATAAAGGCTAATTCTAAACGAAAAGGTATCCAATTCTTACAGAATTATTAAGTTTACTGAAATTGTTGTTTCGGGCTGCAAATTACCGTACTTAAGAGTACAACAGCTGATAAGACCCATGTATAGATTACCCATAGAAGCAGTTCATTTACCATAAAATGCTGCGAAATTTTGTATAATGCTATAACTAGATACAAAACGAAGACAAATAAAATGCCTACCGCTAACCGATTTGATCGATAAGCCATTGTCAGCATAGCTGTTAAAAATATACCGAGGAAAAATGAGGTGATTGGAGCGACAACCCATATGCTGATTGAAAAATAATTCCCGCTTAATATTAGCTTGCTAAGAAGAAGAATCGAAGTGAAGCAAAGGATGAGCCAGCTCTGCCATTGATTATGACGAATAGACGAGGCAGCCCTTGACTTAACGTCAATTGTGCTTCGCCATTTTTTCCAATGGTACATAAAATATAGCCCAGGGATGAGTGCTCCAAGCACGGATAAGGATAACTGCAGGATATGATATACTTGGTCGCCCGCAATGTAGCTTTGCAGAATTGGCAGCCTTTGTACGAACCATCCACTGCCATGCGTCCAATTATCCATAAACAAATGAGATAAAAAACCAATCCATATCGATAAAACAAAAAAAGTCCACTCCAAGCCCGTAGACAACCGCCATGGTTGAATACGATGAGCAGTGAATTGATCAATATTTAGAACTGAAGGCAAAATACTTGGGAGTAATGGCTTTATGATCCGATGAAAAGCAAAGGCAAACGCGATACATGTTGGTAGACCAAGTAAAAAAAAGCCTGTTATATCATGACCAATCGAGCGATATGGCTGCATGGCAAAAAAATACTCAATATCTGGCGCCATGCTTCCGAGGACAAGTCCGGTTACACTCAAAGATGGAATTATTTTTTTGAGCGGTGCAGCAAATAAAGGATGTGAAAGTGTAAAGGGCATACGTTTATTACAGCTCCTTCTAGTTGTTCAAATCCCCGAATTTGGGGAGCGGCCATATCCGATATACGGCTTTTCCTTCAATACTCGATCTAGCGATCGGACCAAGTGCTCTGCTGTCCATGCTATGCTCACGATTGTCTCCCATAACAAATAGCTGGTCAGCTTGAACAGTAAACGGAATTTCGATATTGCCCGATAATGTTTGGCCTTTGACATATTGTTCATCTATCGCCTTACCATTTAAGTAAACAGCGCCATTTCTAATGTCGACTACATCACCAGGCAAAGCAATAACACGTTTAACGAGGCGTAAATCACTCTCCGGACCATTAATAATTACAATATCCCCATGCTTTGGCTCATGAAAACGATAGGACCACTTATCCTCAATTAAGCGTTGACCTTCGACAAGCGTATTTTGCATCGAAACATTATGTACCTCTGACTGCGCATAGACATACGTTTGAAATAACATCGCCACAATTACGGCAATTCCGAGTGAAACAACCCATTCCCGCACTTCACGAATCCACTTTTTCCCTGGCGGTCTCTCTGTTTTCAACGCAGTCACCTCTTCAACTATTTTTTAGAAGCTTTGTTAGACATTTAAAGGTCCATAACTTTATACGCGATTTAGTCGATAAAAGTTGCCACGAGGCTGCTAAATTTACAAGTGACAACTAACGCTGCTATACGATAAAGTGAGGATGAGAGGAGTTTTTGACAGTCATGAATCAAATATCGTCTTCACAACGGTTGTTATTTACCGTTGTCACTCTTTTATATTGGACTTCTATGTATGTGTATGTCCCTACTCTTTCCCCTTTTCTAAGCTCCAAAGGACTATCTTTGCAATTAATTGGTATCATTTTAGGTAGTTATGGCTTTATGCAAATGTTTGTCCGATTCCCGCTCGGTATACTATCGGATCGATGGGGTAAGCGTAAACCGTTTATTTTATTCGGTATGCTAACTGCCGCCATTAGCTGCTTATTATTTCTTATTCCAGGTTTGTGGGTTTGGCCGCTCGCAGGTAGACTGATGGCAGGTGTGTGTGCTTCAACCTGGGTCGCTTTTACTGTCATGTATGCAAGCTATTTTGGAGCAGACCAGACTGGCCGCGCCATGGGTAACATAAGCATGATGACGGTCTCAGGCCAAATGATTGGCATGCTGCTCAGCGGATGGCTTACGGATGGTTTTGGAGATACGGCTCCTTTCGCAACCGGTGCACTGATTGCAGGTATTGGACTGCTGCTCGCCATATTTTTGAAGGAGCCACGTTCCGAACAGCGGGCCCAGCCCGGCATGTCATTTGCTATGATTAAAAATGTCGTAAGAACAAAAACGCTGCTGCGAGTTTCTTTGCTCTCTATACTTGCACATGGTGTGCTATTTATTACGATGTTCGGCTTCACACCTCTTAAAGCTGAGGAAATGGGTTTTGGAGGAATCGGTTTGACGGTCCTTGTTTTTGCATTTATGCTGCCTCATGCTTTTGCATCTCTCGTCACCGCTAGGTGGTTCACGCCGCGCTACGGCAACTGGGGAACGATCGGGACTGGATTTGTACTTAGCGCTCTATGTACTATTTCGATGATCTATACACAATCGTTCAGTATGCTTATCGTAACGCAAGCGATTAACGGATTCGCTCAAGGTCTTCACTTGCCGCTGCTGCTCGGACTAGCTATTCGTGATGTAGAATTGCCTGGTCGTGCTACGGGTATGGGCTTGTATCAAGCGCTATATGCCATTGGCATGTTCTCTGGGCCTTTCCTCGCTGGATGGTTAAACGAGAGCTGGGGGTTAAATGGAGGGTTTTTATTCGGTTCCCTATTAGGTGCTGCTGCAGCTCTGTTGGTTTGGTACTTTGCTAGGCAAGATCATGCAACAACTAAAATTCGTTCGATGACCAGCAAGGAGGTTGGCAGATGAATCGACCTCAACTTATTCTTGATATTGGCGGCGTGCTCGCAACCAATTTATCGCCACACTTCTGGCAGCAACTTGCGTTTGAAGCAAGTGTATGTGAAGAAGAGATATATGCGGCTTACAAATCACAAAAAAGTCAGTTTCTATGGACTGGCGAGCTTTCAGAGGATCAGTTCTGGAGCTGGCTCAATGAACAAACGCCTTCCGTTTCTATAGAGCGTGTAAAAGTTATTCTTTCGTCGTGCTTGCAGCCGCTGCCTGCGCTCTCGAAGATTGCTGACTGGGGTTTAATTGCGGATACTCATTTATTAAGCAATCATCTTCCAACTTGGGTTGAACCTATAATTAACCCTATTAAAGATGTAGTAAAGAGTATAACTATTTCTAGTTCAGTTGGGTTACGCAAGCCGAATCCTGCGATTTATGAGCTCGTATCGCAACATTTACCAGAAGACGGATTTGTATTATTCATAGACGATCAAGATAAAAACTTACGGCAAGCAGCATTACACGGTTGGCGAACACTGCTTGCCGATGAGGATGGCCATTGGATTTCGAAAGTCGAGACTCTTTTACAACAGTATCTTGATTGAAAATAATAAGAAAAAGCTTACTAGAGCAATTCCGATCATTATGGCATCCGAAGCGCTGAAGTGAAGACGAAAGCCGTAAATAGGCTTTCGCTTCGCATTACCAAAGCCTCGCGGTGGTGTTTGTTTAACATTGCGGATTGCGGAGACATCAGAGTTTAAGCGGACTGAGAATACCTTATTTGCTCTAAAAGTCACAAGATGACTCGATTATTTGGAAATAACGTCCGTACAGTCCGCTCAACTACACAAATCGTCAAATTCGTAAAAATAAGGGCTCTACAGTCCGCTTAATTCGACCAACCCATAGAATTAGCGGAACCAAAGCATTTTGGGGGCCGGATAATGGTATGAGGTAAGCTGTAACGGTTGCCACAGCGGTTAATCGTAAAGAATAGTGTGTTGAAAACTCTAACGATTGCCATCGTCGCTATTTAAGTAAAATCACCAGAAGTTACGTCACAATAGCGAAATAGGCTCTACTGCAACCGTTAAAAATGAAAACTACACAAAATTAATGATATAAGCTCCATAGCAACCGTTAGAATTCTAGGGGCAGCCCACTAAGCAGACCGCTGAGATAGACTCCGACGCCGATAGCATGGATGGGGGTTGAGTATTGGTTCCAGTCGCTGTTTAAATCGTGTTATTGGATTAGATTTTGCGGTAATAACACGATTTAAAATGCTCCACATAAACTCTCCGCTCAATACTCACTCCCACTTCTATTCTACTTCGTTGTTGCCTGCCACAGATTTCTTTCATAACCGATCTTCAATACGGTATTCATTTCCATGAACATCATCCAACTAACCGTTTCTTGCTGAGCGAACGGTGATATCGACAAATAGCCCGTTAGACATTCCAAATTATCGAATATTACTTTATCTTTATCGCATCGATATGCCATATCTTGCTCAATGATCTATCTACATTTGGGTCATTTTATGGAATTTTGTGCTGTTGTTATGGCATAAAAATGTCATAACAACAGCAACGAGTCCTCCAATAGGGTAACCCCACAAAATCTATACTTTCTGATTAGTAAAAATAAAGCCACTGGCGAACGCCAGTGGCTCCTTCAATTCACTATTCATCTCACTATGTGGCGGTTGTGACCGCTTCCGGCTCAACTTCTTCTCCGGTTTTGGGCTTCGCCATATTGCGCTGGGCCATTATTAATTTATAATAAATACCTTGCTTATCCATCAATTCAGTATGTGTGCCTGTCTCAGCAACACAGCCTTTTTCCAGCACGAACAATCGATCAGCATTCCTGAGTGTAGATAGACGGTGTGCGATCGCGATCGTCGTACGGTTCTTCGTAACCCGCTGCAGTGCTTCTTGAATCGCCGTTTCGGTATCGATATCGAGCGACGCTGTTGCTTCATCCAGAATGAGTATGCGCGGATTGTTCAGCACGGCTCTCGCGATGGCAAGTCTTTGACGCTCACCACCAGATAGATTGTTGCCGTTTTCCTCCAGCTTCGTATCGTAGCCGTCCGGTAAATTGATGATAAAGTTATGACAGTTGGCAACTTTCGAGGACATAATGATTTCCTCCAACGTTGCTTCTGGCTTGGAATAACGAATGTTCTCCATAATTGTTCCACTGAATAGGAACGTCTCTTGCAAAACGACCCCGATCTGTGAACGCAATTCCTCCTGCTTTATCGTGCGGATATCGACGCCGTCAATCAGAATGGAGCCTTCGTTCACATCATAGAAACGAGAAACAAGATTGATCAATGTGGATTTACCTGAGCCTGAGTGACCTACCAAACCAATCATTTCCCCTTGCTTGATTTCAAAATTGATTTCCTTCAAGACGGGTTCATAGGATTTGTATCCAAAGGTGACATTCTCAAACTCAATCTTTCCAACAATTTGATGCTTCACTGAAACGTTGGTGTCCATAATCTCTGGCTGTTCATCGATGATCGAGAACACACGGTCAATGGAGATAACAGCGTTAGCGATCGTTCTTGGTAAATACATAAGCCACATGATCGGGCCATATATCATCGTCGCATAGCCGGTAAATTGGATGAGATCGCCCAACGTCATCATGTTCCCCATGATCATATTGCAGCCGACGAGCAATACTATATACTGTCCGATCTGAATCAAGTAGTTGGATATCGGCCAAAGAATACTGAACACTTTCTCGCTCTGATACGTTGCCGTTGCAAACTGGCTATTGTAATCATTGAACCTTGCAATTTCACGTGGTTCCTTACCGAACGATTTAACGACTCGAATGCCGCTCAATACGTCATGGAGAAAGGAACTGGCTTTATCATGAATACGCCACTGCCGGTGGAACACCTTCCTCAATACAAATCTCCATATGAATACTTGCAAATAGGCAACCAGTGGTGCGGGTACAATCACGATCAATGCGAGCTTCCAATCTGCACTAAACAACAAGATGCCGACCGAAATGAGCAAGACGAACTGGTAAATAGCGGTAGTCGTCAACTCTTGAATGAGCCCCCGGATGCGATCCGTATCCGAAGTGACTCGATTCATAACATCCCCCGCACGCTGAGAGTTCAGGAATCCGAGCGAAAGATTCTGGATTTTATCATATACCATCTTGCGCAAATCTGCGGCAATTCTAGAACTGGCACTTGCCATCAAACGTCCCCTGAATATACTGAGCACTTCGCCGACAATGAGACTGACCAACAAACCAATAATTGCAATTATGAAAATGTTTACATCAGCACTTTGCCCCTCCGGCGGTTGTAACGCAGAGTCCACAATCAATTTATGCAAGTAGGGCCCTATTAAGGATAAACCTGTTCCAATAAATAGTAGGATGACACCGGTGAGAAGGATTTTCCAGTGAGACTGCGACACAACAAACAGTCTTTTGATCGCAGCTGCCTTGTTCATACATTTCGGGCATAACCTTGTACCAGGAACAAGATGTCCCCCGCACTTGGCGCAGACGGGTTCAACTTCATCATTGTAAATACGTACTTGACTGTTCGTTGTCATGTAATTTAATATTTGCGCAATATATGCAAATCGAGCCACATGCTGCATCGAGATTCGCACAATAATTCGCTTACCACTGTCGGTCGAAGCTTCTAGTACAGCATTACCGATTAGAGGAACAATCTTATACTCTGTACCTTCATCGATCGAGCAGCTTTCTTTCACTTCACCTTGTTCAACGTAAGCCCATTTCTTCTCTCCGATGACGAAATATCCAGGAGTTCTTCGCCCAACCAGCGAAACATCGGCAGGCACACTATATAGGATATTTTCTCCGACAGCAAGCTGCGCTGCTCTTAGATCCTGCTCTGTAAGTTCAAAATTTAAATTCATAAAGCCCTTCCCTCCTCGTTATTCGAGGAATCCCATGTCTACATGCACATTTCTACATGCACATTTCGACCATGCGATATTCTTTATCCGTTAACCGGTCCATGCTGGGGATAATAAACCTATTTCCATCCACATCGTTTATGAGCAGTCTTTTCTCCGACACCAGCTTCACATTCCCGCCGCCGCCTCGTACTGTAAAGCGACAAACGCCAGCGGTTGTTTCCGCATCCCAATACGAATAACCAAACTCTTCGTGAATTTTCACAACCTTCGTAATCTCCGGTGAAAAATACCTTATTTGAATTTGCTCCTCAAGCAATGAGACAATATCCTTTGGAAAATCATCTAGGTTCTGAATGATTCCGATTTCCTTATTCTCAATGTTTCGAACGGATACATAGATACGTTTACTCGTGTGCGGGAATGAGCAATGCAGATACACTACCGGATGCTCCTCATCCTCTACCTTCACCGAGAGCATATTCCCTGCTGTTTTGGTAAACACAGTCGTATCCTGCGTTAAATATCGAATCTTTGCAGCATCGGAGAGGTCGGTTGCATCCTTAACTTCCTGCTCACTGTTCACTTGTTCAGCTGTTAATTCCACTCTACACCACCTCTTTCATCTTCAGCGCCTCATCATGCTTCTTTACTAAGCCGTTGTAGACGCCTTCTTTGGCCATCAGTTCCTCATGTGTTCCGTCTTCGACCACTTTACCGGCATCCATCACAATCAAATAATCGGCATTGCGCAATGTTGACAAACGGTGAGCAATCGCAATGGTCGTTCTGCCTTTAATCAGTGATTCCAGCGCCTCTTGGATTTGCAGTTCTGTTTCCGTATCGAGTGAAGCTGTCGCTTCATCCAATATCAAAATGCGTGGATTATGCAGAATTGCTCGTGCAATCGACAATCTTTGTTTCTCGCCGCCGGATAAATTGTGCCCGCCCGTACCGACGATCGTATCGTAGCCATCAGGCAGCATCTCAATAAAGTCGTGAGCTTTCGCAATTTTGGCAGCATGGATGATGTCACTCACTGTACAATCCGGATTTGCATAAGCAATGTTCTCGGCTATCGTTCCAATGAACACATAGATCTCCTGCGAAACGATCCCGATATTCTTGCGTAACGAATCTGTCGATAAATCCTTGATATTGATGCCGTCAATCTTGATTTCCCCTTCTCCCACATCGTGCAAACGTGAAATGAGGTTAACGAGTGTTGACTTGCCAGCCCCTGAATGTCCGACAACCCCAATCATTTGACCCGGTTTCGCGTGCATGGAGACGTTCTTCAGAACGGCCTTATTTGGCTCATATCCGTAGGTGATGTTTTCTACGTCAATTTGGCCTTGAATCGTAGCTAGCTTGATCGCATCCTGCTTCTCTACGATATCGGGTACAGCATCTTGAATTTCAAAAATCCGTTGCGCCGCTGACATACAATTGGACCACCAATGAATAATGTTGCTCATGAATTGTATAGGTCCGTATAGAAGATACATATAATTGACGAAGGTCATAATTTGACCAAACGTCAAATCGCCATCCATTACCTTCCAGCCACCATAAAGCCAGATCAAGACGCCGCCAATCTGCGTCAGGATTGATAAAATTGGAAATACGGTGCTACTCATTTTGTTAAATTTCTGTTCAGCATCGGAGAAAGCCGAATTGGATTTCTGGAACCGTGCTATCTCTACCTTTTCTTTACCAAAGGCTTTCACCACACGTGTTCCACGTATCGTATCGCTAAGAATGTTGTTCATTGCGCTTGATCTGCGATGTCTTCTCCAGGATAACCGCCATAACCTAGGAAATACGACGCGGACAATGTAGAAAACAATAGGCAGTGGAAGAAAACATATTAATGTAAGCTTCCAATCCATGAACAGCATTATCGTTGTGATCCCAACAATATTCATTGCATTGACAACGAAGAATGATATGCCATCCGTGAAAAAAAACTGTAGATCCATTGCATCATTATTTACACGGGTCATAAGTTGACCGGTTTGCTTCTTCTGGAAAAATTGCAACGATAACCGCTGCATCGATGAAAAAACACTCGATTTCAAGTCGAAAGCAACCTTCGCAGCCAGCTTCGCATTGATTAGTCCATAAAAAATACCAAACAGTAGCGTCACTGTTCTGAATATAACAATAAGCAGAATTACTAGACCAATTTTCCCAGCAAAGTTCCCGGTATTGTTCAATGCCTGGTCAAATAACACAGTTCCTTGTAAATAAGGAATGACCAGTCCTGTTGCCGAGTTCAACAACATGAACAATACGATAAAAAACAATGACCATTTGTATTTCATTGCAAAGCCTAAGAGTCGTGTGAATATCGCATGCTTCTTCATGCACTTCGGGCAAATTGACCTGCCTTCCTCGGGGTAAATCATCCCACATTTCGGGCAAGATGCCTTTTCCTGATGATCCTCCAATTCTTGTTGCTCAATTTCTTCATTCTTCTTCAGCTTGTTAAAAATCATTACAAACTTCGCCGCTCTACTCATATGCCCGTTGGTGAATGCTGCAACGATTCTTTCTTCCTTCTCCTTGATGACCATCATCCCGGAAGCAACCAGATTTACGATGGAAGCGGATTCAATGCTCTCGATGGACAATACTTCAATATTCATCCTGTCCGTGTAAATTCGACTCGGAAGCACATTCACTTTCACTTTCTCAGGCAAAATGAAGCCTTTGAACGTTTTTTCCTTGACATGCTGCTGATCGTCGGTGAGGATGAGAAGCTGATCCCGACTCAGGATCAAATACGAATCCTGGTACGCACCGCTTGGGCTTCGATCGCAGACTACGCTAAAAACCACGTCTTCCTTGCTCATTCCGTGCTTCTCTTGAAGCAACATGAATATTTCATTCGGCAATTTGTTCATCGTCTCTCCAAACATTTTTTTCGTATTTTTGTCTTTCAACGGGTACTATTATATAACAATATTTACCACTGGAGATAGTACTTTCTGAATATATTTCCCAAGTCAAAATTCCTCCTTAAGATTGATACTATTGTGCCTGCATCGCGTACATCTCTGCGTATCGCCCACCGTGTTCCATCAACTCAGCGTGATTTCCTTCCTCGACGATATGTCCTACTTCTAATAGAAGAATGCGATCTGCTAATCGAGCTGACCGATAAATCAATCCCCTTCATATCGATAAATTTGCCGACTATCATGCTGTACTGCTCTTGCAATTCCTGTATGAATGCATGCGCTCCACTATGCTCAGCGGCTTGTTGTATAGCCCCATCATCATTCAAGCTGCTCAACTGACCGAATCCAATATTCTCGCGAATCGTGAACTCATACCTCATGAATTGTTGAAATATAGCGGTCACCTGGGAATGCCACCAACTGAGATGAAGCTACTGAAGATCAATTCCGTTTATCGTTATGCGTCCTTCATTAGGCTTGTATAAACCTAACAACAGTTTGACGAGCGTGCTTTTGCCTGCACCATTTTCACCGACAATGGCAATGCACTCACCTGGTTGAATATGGACATCGATATGGGATAACACTTGTCGGCTCGTTTCTGAATCGCCAGGGTACGCAAAAGAAACATCATCCTATAACTAAAGAAACTACCGTTGCAATTGAGAAAACTGATTGGAAACGAGGTTGCTTTTCATCGCTTTGTGGCATCGTTACAGTAGATTGTAAAAATGAGGATCTTCGAACCGTTCCCAGCTTAAAGATAGTGCCTTCTTATAAAATAGAGCATTAAACCGTTGCTGAATCCGTTCATTTAATTGCGCAGCAACATATCGTTGAAACGTATCCATGAACACAAACCAATGGAGTAGCATAAGTCCCAGAAGGCCAAGTTACATGGGAACATACGGAGTGATTACAACGTAAAACGGCTCTTGTGATGGAGATGCCGTGCTCGTACTGTGCGCAACGAAAGCATCAATCAATGCTGTCGTAACTCGAACCAACATTTGTCGGGCTTCCCTTCCTGACGACTGCCTTTTCTTCTTTACTGGTTTTCTCTTTTTTCGACACCGGTGAGATCTCGAATCATCCTCTCTAATGTGGTTTGAGAGGTTTAACAGGCCGCGTATTTAACCTTTAGCTTTCCTTCTTCCAAGCAGAATTCTTCCTTGGTGTGAAACTTATAATTCCTCATTAAAAAATCCCCCTATGAAAGTAGGAGGAAAGCTGTTTGGTTGATTCAAGGAAACCCTTGTACCATCTGCCTCAGTGAATGCCGAGAGTCTATTAACCCAAAAGGCGCAGACAAATGATTTGACCTCAACTTATTCTTGATATTGGCGTCGTGCTTGCAGCCGAATCCTGCAATTTATGAGCTCGTATCGCAACATTTACCAGAAGATGGAATTGTATTATTCATAGACGATCAAGATAAAAACTTACGGCAAGCAGCATTACACGGTTGGCGAACACTGCTTGCCGATGAGGATGGCCATTGGATTTCGAAAGTCGAGCCTCTGTTACAACAGTATCTTGATTGAAAATAATAAGAAAAAGCTTACAAGAGCGATTCCGATCATTATGGCATCCGAAGCGCTGAAGTGAAGACGAAAGCCGTATGTAGGCTTTCGCTTCACATTGCCAAAGCCTCGCACTTCAAGCGCATCAGCCATTTGCTCTGCTAAACGAAGGATAGAGCGAATATATGGAATAAGGACAGAACGCAACATAGAAAATGGTACCGATCTCAGTGAAGTAACCGCCTTCCCCCTTGCATGAGCTAGCTTCGCAAACCTCTCCCACTCAGCAGTAAGTAATGGAATAAACCTAAAAATAAGCGTAACGAGCAGTGCAAAAGAATGAATCGGTATATGAATTCGGCTCAACCACCCAAACGCTTGCTCTATTGCACGCTGCAGCCTAAAAGGAGTCATCAGCTTTAACATTGGCATGCTTAGCAGCATGACCAATAGCAGCTTACTCAGCCTAAGAGCAGTCGGCAATGCCTTCTCCCATTCAAAAAAAATCGGATTAAACGATATTCCTCCGATCACACAAAGAAGTACAATCAGCATGCCATATGCACGAATGACCCGCAGCCACGGCTTTATCAGAGAAAGGAAAGGCATTAGAAAAACTCCAATGATGAGAGCTGCTAGAGCTAATTGTAGGAAGCTCTGCAAAGCCAGCACCCCTGTTGCTAGCAGCATATAGGCAACTATTAGAGCACGCGGATCGAAGAGATCCGCACGCAGCCATTTTGAGCTAACCGACCCTACAGCGTTCGGCTGCTCTTCAGCTTCGGTGCGCTCCAACCGCTGCGCTGCAGCTTCGGCGCGTTGCAATCGCTGCGCTCGCGCTTGAAGTTCGTCGCCGCTAGGCTTCTTCGCATGCGGCGACAGCTCTGCGAGCGCAGGCATAGCCTCCGCGCTCGCCAAAGCTCCAGCGCCAGCAAGCTGCTCGCGCGCTGGTCGCTCCAGCACTAGCTCCGCTGCCAGCGCCGCCGCGACTTCATGCGGCGCTGGCCACGGCGCCCCGCCGCTTCGCGCGGGTGCCTGCGGCGGCAAAGCCGCCTCCGCGTGCAGCTTCGCAAGCACGCGTAGCGCCTGCGGCGCTGCTGCAGCATGCGTTAGCGCTGCTGCAGGAGCCGCTTCGCGGACAGCGCCGCCGCTGATCACGGCGAGCGCGTCCGCTAGCGGCAGAAGCGCATCGAGGTCGTGCGTGGCAACGACCGCTCCGCGCCCTGCCGCCCTGTGCGCTTGAAGCACCGCGCACAAGCGGCGAATACCCTCGGCGTCCAACCCCGCCGTCGGTTCATCCAGCAGCAGCCAATCCGGCTCGCACGCCAGCAAGCAGGCGAGCGACAGCCGTCGCTGCTGACCACCGCTGAGCGTCCAAGGGTCACGCTCAAGCAGCTCCTTATCGAGCCCCGCTTCATCCAGCGCGCTCTCCATTCGTCGCTGTGCGTCCGAAGCCGATACCTTGTACGGCTTCAACGAGTAAAGAAACTCCTCACGAACAGTCGCAGCAAACCATTGCGACTCCGAATTCTGCATTGCAATACCAAGCTTAAGCGTCACAGAAAGATTAAGCCTATCTCTTTTTACTTTTCTTTTATCTTTTCTATTTTCTTCTCTAATATCTTTTGTCGTTTCATTTGTCCTTTCTTTTCTATTTTCGTTTTTATTATCGTTTCTATTTACCCAAAGCGACTTCTCTCCAAGCTCAATCGTCCCAGCCTGCAGCTTCCTTATACCTGCCATCGATTCCAACAACGTTGACTTTCCCGCTCCATTGCTTCCAAGCAGCAGCGTGATCTGGCCTGCTTTAAACTGCACATTGACCTCTCGAAGCAGCTCCCGCTTCTCTGCACCGTCTGTTATAATCGTAACTCCGTTTAACTTCCAATCAGCGTTTGACATGCTGCACCGCCTTTGCAAGCATGTCAGCCGTATAAGGAAATGGCGTCAAATTCACACCCAACTCTTCAAGCCCCCATGCAACCTGTACCGCATAAGGAGCCTCAAAACCGAGCTGTTCGCATATACTTTGATTATGACCGTTATCAGAACGAACAAACCAATTCTCCGCTTCCCCATCAAATGCAATTGCTCCATCATTCATTGCAACAATCCGGTCGCCTTCTCTTATCTCATCCATCTTTTGTGTAATCCAAATTACTGTTATTCCACTCTTATTCAGTTCTCTAACCTGTTCCATTACAAAAATAGCTGCTTCAGGATCAAGCATTGCAGTCACCTCATCAAGGACGAGTATTGGCGAGTAAATCGCTAAACAGCCTGCTATTGCCACAAGCTGCTTTTGCCCGCCCGATAACGTCTCGATCGATTGGAACATCCTTGATCCCATACCAACCTTGCACAGTGCTTCTTCTGCCCATTCCACTATACGCTCTGCTTCCATCTCATTCTGCTCTAATAACAGAACAACATCCTCCCAGGGCGTTGCTCCAATCATAGCCGCTTCAGGCTGCTGCATGACGATTGGAATCGGCTTGCCAGCAGCGGAAGTACCAATGCTTCTGCTTATTTTCCCTGACACTCCCGCTATTCTAAAGCCCGCTGCTACCTTAGCAAATGTACTTTTCCCGCTGCCATTTCGACCAAGTAAGGTAATAAATTCACCTTTATTTATTTTAAGGCTAATATCTTTTAATATAGTACTAGTCTTCTGCCCCTCCGTCATTATTGGCGGCGTTACAGTTATATGCTTTAATTCAATCAGACAAATTTGATTCAAAAAATTTTCACCCAACCTCTTCCCCAAAACGTTTGGCTATGCTACAATTTCATTTGTTAACCCGTTTTTAATATATAAGGTTAACAATAAAAATGCAACTACATAAAGGAGTCGTAACTATTTATGCAAACTAGCAACATTCGCTCACTCGTATTTACTGCCTTATTTGCTGCACTTTTCATCTACATGAGTTCCTTAAGTATTCGACTAACAGCCACTCTTGTACCCATTACATTACAAACATTAGCCGTTCTATTAGCAGGATTATTCTTAACACCCCGCAACGCCTTTCTAAGTATCGCCGTTGTAATCGTGCTTGCTGCGTTCGGCTTGCCGCTCTTTAACGGAGTTGGCGGCATCGCACATTTGATCGGATACACAGGAGGATTTATTTTCGCTTTCCCATTCTGCGCTCTATTTGTCAGCCTAGCAGTAGGACGCCTGCTCAAAAGTAAGCTATCCAAAGGAAATAAAGTATTATCTTTTATCGCATTTTTCATTATTTTCGAGCTTTTCAGCTCTCTGTTAGCCTATGTATCGGGAATTCCTTGGATGATGCACGTTCTTCATTTCAGCTTCCCCAAAGCAATGGCTGCCGGCTTCTATCCTTTTATTATCGGCGATGCACTTAAATCCTTAGTGGGCACATTATTGGCAGTTTCCTTAACACCTTACATTGTCTATATTCGTACATCAACAGCAGCTAAACAAGTAGACGAAACAACGATTATCGCTTAAATTATATTATTTTCATCTTTCCTTTTAGTGATCTACAAAATTTGTAAATTCACTTCAAAGTCGCATAAGATCAAAACCCACCTTCGGATATTAATCTTTGGGTGGGTTTTTGCTTTTTCTTCTTGTTCGCACCTAAGATTCTATTGTATGTATTCTACCTTTTCCACCACGCCGTATTAGCGCTTTGAAACCCTATGCAAACAGCACAATGCATCCTTTATAATCATTTTATTTCGGTAAGTAAGGGCTCGATAAGTGATTAGAATGGATATTGTACATTCAAACTGCTTATATTTCCATGTTTCTTTGTTTTGAATGGAAAAGATACAATCAAATACGTCATTAGATGTTCTTTATCAGCGTAACAGTCAATTAGCCTGTATGAAATACAGTCTGGGACAAATATAACGTTTTTGAACTGTATTTGATTGTATCAAATACACTCAACTCCGTGAGCAGAAGCGTTCTGTTTGGCACTGAATTGTATGTGTACTTAGACCACGATACCAGATCACAAAGCCGATGAGCATGTTGAACAGGGAAACATAAACAAGGCTCAAGAGTGCTGAACTATTAATACCCTCCCACGAAACCGGTGTAGCCATTCTTTCGATTATGAGTAGAAAAAAACGATTATAAACCAACAACTGTTCAACATACGGGGAATGATAGTTAAACAAAAAGGATTCTACATATTAAGCATGACTAATATGCAGAACCCTTTATGTGATTTGAATTTCTTACGTTTAGGTCTTGATAATTTTCAGACTAACCCTTTATTTTCTTTTGTCACTGACCCGATCTGGAATGACAAACGAAACCGTCGTTCCCACGTCCAGCTCGCTGTGAATCGCCAACCCTTTCCCATACCTTTGCGTCAAGCGCCGATTCGTATTCCACACCCCAATTCCGCCTTCGACCCTTCTTGTGTTATCAAGCAGCAGCTGAACCTTCTCTTCTTCCATCCCTTTTCCGTCATCTATAATTTCAAACAATGTACGCTGTTCCTCACGACTTATCCGGATATGTACCGAACCGCCTTGGATCCTGCTAAGCAGTCCGTGCCTAACTGCATTTTCCACAAGTGGCTGAAGCGTGAGTGGTGGTAGAATTAAATCTAGATTCGGTTCAACCTCCCACACAACTGTTAGTCTCTCCCCAAACCGCGCCGTCTCAATATAGAGATAAGCTTGGACGAGCTCCATCTCATGAGTGAGCGCAACTAGCTGCTCTGAATTCATAAAGTCAAAGCTGATCCGTAAATACGAGGAAAAGGCATCTCCAAGCATTCGCATTTTGTCCGTGTCAACCTCACTTAACGCCATAATAGAATTCAGAGTGTTGAATAAGAAATGAGGGTGAATTTGTGCCTGCAAATAGGCAGCTTCCATACGTAGGCTCTCACTGATTGATTGCTTTAATTTCGTTAACGACCAGACTCTGTATTTTAGCTCCATAGCATCAACCGGCTTGGCGACGTAATCATTTGCTCCTGCCAAAAAACCAGCATAAATATCTTCAGACTGATTGCGGGCAGTCAACAGCAGAATTGGCAGCTCCGAATTCGTGAAGCGCTCCCGTACGATTCGCGTTAATTCATAACCAGACATGTGCGGCATCATAACGTCAGCGATAAGTAAATCCCATTGATTGGTACTTAGGAAACCTAACGCTTCTTGTGCTGACGTCACTGTCCTAATGTTATAAGGCTCCCTAGAAAATATGCTATTCATTACCTTCAGATTAACCGGATCATCATCCACTATGAGTACATTCAATCGCCCTGCGGCGAACGGCTGTAGCACTTCCGCGGGGAGTTCACTTATGACCGTTCTCGCAATTTCGGCAACATCTGGGACAAGAATTCTGCTTTCCGTTGCCTCCTGCTCTTCCTTAGCAACGGCTGCGTAATTCAGAGCTGAAATGCCGCTGCTTGAATAATCAGCTAGAGTGAGCGTAAAACTGAACACAGACCCTTTGCCAAGGTTAGACTCAACAACCAGTTGGCCGCCATGCAGCTCCACAAGCTGCTTGCAAATACTTAGTCCCAATCCAATGCCGCCTCCACTTACGCCTTGTTTTCCTTGTTCATAAGGAAAAAATACGCGCTTCTGCGTCGCTTCATCCATGCCTTGCCCGGTATCGGTCACATGGATGACAGCTTGACTGCCTCTGACTTCAGAAGTAACGGAAACCGTTCCTGAATCGGTGAAATTAATGGCATTATGAAGAAGTATGATTAAGATTTGTATAAGTCTTTTTTCATCAGCCATAATTAAAGGCATAGAATCAGCAATTTCCATCTTCAGACGAATGGGTGTACCTTCTGTCATGAATTCGAGCATGTCAATGACACCAGAAGCGACCGATTGAAAGTGCAGCGGCTCCTCCTTAAGTACAATTCTTTTGTCTTGAAGTCGAACGACATCGAGCAGATCGTTAAGCATATTCGACATTCCGCGGCTAATGGTTATTAGCAGCTCCAAATCCTTAAAGCTTTTTTCACTCATCGCATGTTTTTCGTGAGACACGACGGTCTGAGCGATACTAATAATGCCATGCAAAGGTGTTCTCAGTTCATGCGAAGTATTCGCAAGAAACTCGTCTTTTAGTTTGTCCGCCTCTTTTAACTGTTTATTTAGCTTGGCATTCTCCGCAGCATTCCAAAAATACTGCTTAAACCAGTAAGCAGAGAATCCGACGATAGCAGCGATTTCATCGAACGGATAATACACAATATTACCCATTCCGTTATTATTAATTTCGGTCCAAACGACACTAGATAGTACACTAGTGGCAGTGAACAAGAGAAAAATGACATCTTTATGATTTTTGACAACCATGTTTCCAATCATGTAAAAAAACCATAGGATTGGGAAAATGTAAAGTACAGAAAAAAATTGTGCTGCGGTTGTATAATGAATATAGGTTGCCGAGGCTAGTAGCAGAAATGCCACATAACAGCCTAACACAAATACATACCCATAAAACATCTTGCTTTTTTGGTTACTCCCGTTAAGACTTCTGCCGAGCAACAGCATGAAAAAGGATATCCCTAAGTAAGAGAGCAATTTGATTTTCAAAGCCCAAGTATAATTAATAGGCAGCCAAAGCAGTAGCAAAGAATCCAGGTCAGATACAATTGAAAGGCCTACAGCCATAAGCAGCAGGAAAAAATAGAGGAACTCCTTCTGCCGCCTACTTAACACATGCAGTATGAGAGCATATAAACCATGCAATAATAAAACGAGAAATGTTGCAAGCTGAAATCCAATAGAATACCAACGCTGGGTATCAATGGCCGCCTGTGAGCCAAACCGTATGGATTTAACGATTCCACCATTCAGTGGATGATCGAAGTTGGCTGACCTTATGAGTAATTCGATAACCTTCTGATCACCTGCCGAGTAACTCGCGGTATAAGAAACCACATCCGGCTTGTATGCATTCGCCTGTGTCGCAAGTTGACCTATAAATGAGATGGTTTCCCCGTTTATTTCCACTAGTGATGCGGCTTGAATTTCCTGAATCCAGAATCCGTAAGGCTCATCAAGAGGCTGGTCAATAAGAATACGCAGTCTGTACGTCCCGTAACCAAACGACGGCGAACGTCCACCACTGGAAAAAGCGCCACTCCAATCGCCAGGCACCTGAGTATAACGAATCGTGTCAGTGTTATCGAGCAGCGCGTCATCCTTTGAAATGAACGATTCAGGATAGAATTCCCACTCTCCGTCCAACGGGATAGATTGAGCATTCTCAAAGTTCCATCCACGCATATCAAGTACACCCCGAACTGCCTGCGGGTGTTCCGGTGTACTAAATGTCATGAACCAGACCCAGCGCAGACCAAGAAGGACTGCCAGAAATAAAAAAACGAACATTGCATATTTCAGATTGATATAGACTCGTTTTCGCATCATAATAGTTTCAATCCTAGATGAATCCCCTTTCTACTTCCTATTTGATTTTAGCGTTCACAAATTGATGAATTCCGAAGTCATTTATTGACGATTCAAGTATGGCTTCTCTGAGAAGGTTTAAATTGGGAGTAAGTCTTATCTCAATATTTAACGCCGTCAGTCGATCCACTAAATGATCCATTACTGTTATTCCTGTTGGTTCTACTACCTCTTCAGATATATAATAACCTGCGAATTCATCAAACAATGTAAAGGTTTCTCCCGGCATCTCATATCGAAAAGTAATCGTATTATTGATCCTCTTATACCAATCTGTTTCAACTGTAATGACAATATTGGAATCCGTTAGTCCAAAAAAAGTATCATAGTCTCTTTCACTAATTCCTTCTGATTTTGTATAGACAATTCTCGGACATTTCCTTGGAAAATAAAAAGTAAATTCATGCTGCTCATCTATTGCCCAGACAACTGGGGGCATATTTTGTCTATTAGGTTTGACTCTTGGTTTAAAAATTTTAATATCCGATTCCTCACTAAAATGATATAGCTTCACCGATTTACCTCCCTTACTTCTTGGTATTAAGTCGCTGCCAACTTCAATTGTGCTAGTCTATCTGTTGATATTAACTTCTTTGGCTTTCCATACTTCGTATTGCCTGATTGTTTGCTCTATCGTTTTATTGTCTTTCTCCGACCATACAAAGCTCAACTCAAATGTCCCCGGTTCGAAAAACAAAGGAAATCTCCGCTTAAACCAATCTTGCATCGGCAGCACCATCGCTTTTTCCTTCTCAATCCAGATTAACTCCCCCTCAGGAGGGTTCTCTAATAAATCACCTTCAAATGACGTCGCCAAATAATTAAAAACCATATATCTTAGCCCCTTCTCGGGATCACAAAACTCATCTAAGCCTTTATATATAATCTCTTTAACAATCAAACCTGTCTCTTCCATTACTTCTCGAATCGCACCACTCACTATACTTTCTGGAAAATCAACCTTACCACCAGGTGCTATATAGCCAGGAAAACCCATTTGATCCGGTCTATTGATAAGCAGTACTTTATTTTCTTTCTCAACCATGCACATGGTGTAAATCTTATATGTGATATCCTTTGACATGTTGATCTCAACCCCATGTTCGTCTGAATTATTTACTAATTAATGCTAACTTCTCGCTTATATAATACTAGTGTTGTAAATATCTATCTTGCTCGAATCCTAGGCCTTACAGATTGTCTACATATGTACTGCCATATTCACTTTGCCGCAATAGTTTCAAAATTTGAAATAAAAAGAAGCTGTTAAAGACTTACAGGCGATTTAGTGTCAGGATATGAACTTAATTGCTTGGTTATCTCGATCCCAGGTCTGTTTCTTGTGTTTAGATGCAGATTCTGAAACTAAACCCGCTCCATTTCCCAAATAACTCTCATTAGTTTCAGAATGTGAAACTAATGTAACATTGCCTCCACGAAGCCATACGAATATGTACTTCTAATCTCTTTATTACCTAACATAGAATTTCCGACGTTTCTGCAAGAGCGTCCAATAAAAGAAGCAGGCTACATCAACCTGCTCCTAATTATTATTTTTCTTCTCGTGATTTATTTTTTGTCATTTCAGTATAGCGGTTACATGTAAAATTTGTCTATGGCCTTGTCATCTACACGCTTGCTCAGAATGAACCCTTTCAGGACTACTCCTTACATGAATCCGTGCTCCTTATCTTCTATATGTAATGTTCCGATAACATGACAGGAAACTGTAGCAAGCAGTTTTAACTATATCTTCACTATCTAAAAAAAACCCGACAGCTGTCGGGTTTTCAATCATCTGCCTAAATCAGCTTGACAGACGAATTGTAGTTTGCAATTTTATTAGACTTATCGAGTACGATACTTGATCTGATTTTAATATTACACCTGACCTACCGGCTCCAAAAGCCCTATCTCCAAGCATGCTTTCAGCGACAGCTTCTTTACTCCTTGGCCGAACTCAATCTCGACAAATTCCTTGTCGATGTTTATTACTTCACCCTGCCCAAAAGCTCCATGCTTTACAATCGAGTTCAAACCAAGCTGCCCAGATGATGTAATCGCATTCGGATTAGGAGGCACTGCTGTCCTGCGTTCTTGCATGATGACGCTGACGTTTCGCGAACCCACATTGCTCTTTACCGGCTTCGCGATAATTGCAGTTGGATTCACGATATTCCGCACAGCTGCTAGAAAAGGTGACTCAGCTGCCTTCTCCCCATCCCGCTCCTGATAAGAAATCAGCTCCAAATGTTTCCTTGCGCGCGTCATCCCTACATAGAACAAACGGACAGCCTCTTCGCCAATTACATCCATATTTTTACTGTCCTCACGCGAAGGAATAATGCCATCAATCAAATCGATCATATACACACTGTCAAACTCTAAGCCTTTCGCGCTGTGAAAGGTGGAGAAAGTTACCGCGTTTTGCCCTCTCCTCGCCTTAGAGGATTTCAAAGCAGCTTCCAGCACCTTAAGTCGATTAGCATAGCTCTCCATCGTCGGCAGCCCTTCTGCTATATCCTCAAGCGTGTTCATGATGCCGATCAAATATTCTTTTCGAAAACCCAGCCGCTCACACATTCGCTCAATCGATTTCTCATAGCCTAATCTGCTTCTAATGACCCGAATCGCTTGCAGCGGCGGCATTCCCTTCATTTCCTGAAACGTTTCTTTTGCTTCGACTATAAGCTTCGTCTGATAATCCTTCAGCGGAACGTGCTGAATCAAATTGTCAAAGACTGACTCATTGTTCTCAATCTCCTTAAGTGTGGCCATCTGCCCCTTGCTAATATAGCCATTCAGCTTCAGATGAATTTTTTCCAAAATATCGGAACGCTTATCGGTGAAGGTCATCCTCATAAAGTTCAATATATCCTCAACTACCCAATGCGAGAAAAATCGATTGTCTACATCCTTCATATAGAAAGGGATTCCCGCTCGATCAAATGCATTCATTAAAGCAATGGATGATGAATTGTTTCGATAGAGCACCGCCACCTCGGATAGGTTGTCCAGCTTCTGAATTTCCTTTACCAAATAGGTTGACTGTTCCTTGTAATTAACTAGTGTTTTGAACTGAACGGGATGATCCGATAAATTGTTTGTAAACATATTTTTGTCATAACGATTTTTGTTCCGTTTAATAAATTTATTCGCTGCAAGAACAATATCTTTGGATGAACGATAGTTCTGTTCCATGTAGAGGACGGCTGCGCCCTTGTAGTTGTCCTTGAAATTCAATAAATATGACGGTTCCGCACCGCGCCAGCTATAGATAGATTGATCATCGTCTGCAACAACGCATAAATTGCGATGCCCCTTTACCAACTTTTCAATAATGGCATGCTGAACAAGTGACGTATCCTGACTCTCGTCCGTTAGTACATAATCATATCTCTGGCCGTATTTGCGCAGCAGCTTCGGGTCCTGTTCAAGCACCTCGTTACTAATTGTCAGCATATCGTCAAAGTCGAGCAACAGTTTGCTGTGGCCTGTTCTTTTAAACGACTCATACTCCTGAACTATGCGTACTGTTTCCTTTACACCGACTTTAACCAAATGCCATTCCTGTTCGGGAATCATTTTATTTTTAATGAAGCTGATGTAGGAGGTTAACTCGTCCAATTGATCATCAGTTATATTTTCTCCGATAACCGACCTGTAAATCTTCCGCAAAATAATTCTCTTGTGCATCGGCAATTGGTCCGCATCAAGATCCTCTTGCTCTTCCGTATCCACATCACCTTCAATAATTTGGTATGGCGTGCCCATCTTCCAAAAATGTTCTCTCACAATCTCAAAAGCCAGGCTGTGAATCGTAGAGAAATCTACAGGCGGCAGCTCAGGGAAAAAGCGCTTGAAGCGCCCCTTCATATCGTTAGCAGATGCGCGACTGAACGTAACCGCCTTAATACGGTGAGGTTCTATCGCCTTCTCCTCTATTAAATAGCCAATTCGCATAATCATTGTCGTCGTTTTTCCCGATCCGGGTGACGCCAGCAGGAGGAGCGGTCCTTCCGTATGCAGTACGGCCTTCTGCTGAATCTCATTTAAAGAGACGTTTAATTCATTCTTTTTTCGATTGAAAAATTCGGTATGTCTGCTCATATCTATGATGCCTTTCTTTCTCTCTATTAATGTCTCATCTATCTTATCACATAACCTATCCTCCGTTCTCTATCGTTCCTCAAACTGAATTCTTCTAATCAGACACCTAACAGCTCTCGCAGATAGGGATTTAGAAGCAATCCTTGCGGGTCCATCTGCTCACGAATTTCTGCGAACCTATGCCACATCGGATAACGATCCTTGAGATCCGCGGCTTTGAGCGTATGCATCTTCCCCCAGTGAGGCCGGCCGCCATTGCTAAGAAATATATCCTCCATCACTTTAAAATATCGTTCGTGCGGCATTCCCCGATACATATGGACAGCAATATAAGCTGAATCACGACCATAGGCCGGACTGAGCCATATATCATCTGCTGCTACATATCGGCATTCTACTGGAAAGTGAACATGAAATTTCTCACGTTCCATCGCATCGCGCATTTCATGGATAACTGAAGCCATTGCCTCAGCAGGCAGGTTGTATTCCATTTCATAAAAGCGTACGCTCCTTTCAGTTGAGAACAGGCGATGGCTATAATTGGCTTTTTTTGTAACCGGCACACTTGATGCACTTATACGGCTTACGGCTGTACTCACGGAGGGAAAGGCCCTACAGATCTCTGACATTGCACCGAAAAACGTATTTTCAAGCAGTCGATCATTCACATAATCACGTATAGGGGTTGCCCGAGAAGGAGTAACCGCTTCATTCATCAGCTTTACCTGACAGGTTTCTGCATAAGGAAACCAAAAAAACTCAAAATGCCGATTGTGCTCGGCTAGCTCAGGCAACTGAGTCAAGCAGTCACTCAAAGCCATACGTTTGCTCTCATAAGCCAGCACATAAGCCTTTTTCAATCGCAGCTTCACTTTAACAATAATTCCGAGCGTTCCAAGTGAGACTCCCATAGCATGAAACATTTCCGGATGTGATTCTTTCGTGCACTCCAGCACCTCGCCCAAACCGTTAACCAGAGTAAGTCCTATAACCTGTGTCGCAATTCCACCCAATCGCTTTCCCGTTCCATGAGTTCCCGTACTTATCGCACCAGCAATGGACTGCACATCAATATCACCTAGATTTTCCTGCGCCAGCCCTTCCATATGCAGCAGCTCACCGAGCAGCTTCAGCTTTGTTCCTCCCCAGACGACAGCCGTACCTTCAGCAGCATCCAAGCTCGCGATTCCTTGCATTTCATCCAAAATTACGAGCATCTGATTAGAGGCTGCAACAGGCGTGAAGGAATGTCCCGAACCAACCACCCGCAAATACCGCCCATCTGCAGCGCACTTTCGAACAAGCTCCACAATCTCATCTATTGTTCGTGGATAGACAATATGCTCAGGCGTGGCTGTAACCGAGCCCGACCAATTTCTCCAACTCTTCAATTTCTCGGTCATAAAAAGCATTCTCCTTCTCCGCGGTAGGTTAAGTATTCACCTACTATTTCATTCTCTGCAATTGCGTATAGCTTGGAGAACCGTTCACATAGCTCGCCCGCCTTCGCATGTCGGAAGAACACAGGATCCCCCAGTTCAAGATGTAAGCCCTTTCGCAAGCGAAGAGGCGTCTGCACCTCACCTGCTCCCTCTAATGAAATCAGCTTTAGCCCTTCTGGCAAATAGGGCTGCGGTGCCTTTTCTGGAGCAGCAGCACCCGATGCGATGTAACCGCCTCCTAAACAGGTAACGATATCCGCTCGAGGCTTCCGAACTACCTCGACCGCATAACCTGCCGCGGGYGAATAACGAAAACCAGCATAATGATCGAACAGTGCTGGAGAAAAGAAACCAGAACCAGCCGTTATTTCAGTAACGCATGACTCCAATCTGGAGCTGTCCATGCTGCCGGTACCGCCAGCGTTGACGAAGCGCAGCGTTACACCCATCTTCTCGATGCCTTCCACCACCTCCGCACGCCGCTCGGCAATTTCGCGAATGGACCTCTTTTTTAGCCCTCTTATAAAGTTGTTTTTCAGCCACTGCCCAGATACTTGATCACCTACACCTGCAATCTGCGCCTCATAACCCATAATACCTTCTAATACCAGCGAATTCGACGCCATGATCCTCTCCACAACTGGCTGAGCCTGCGCCCATGATGTTATCGGTGATCGCCATACGCCAAAATGAAGCCCTGGTAAATGAGCAGACATATCTATGTCTAGACATACGAACGCTTTTACGCCAATTTTTGAACCAAGGCGCTCAAGATGCTCCACATGTTCGATAGAATCAACCATAAAAACGACAGTACATCCTTTTTCCACTGACCGTAAGAGTACTGTAATTTCATCTTCATTCCAGACCGGATAACCGATCAGCAAGTCGTCAAATCCTTGCTTTAATAGATATGCAGCCTCGCTAGCCGCATAGCACATCACACCTTGAAACACTTTATTCGCATCAAAAATGCGACGAAGCACTTCGACGCATCTTATCGATTTACTCGCCACACGGATCTTCTTGCCCCCTGCCGCAGCTGCGATTGATTGGATATTCGAATCCAATAAATCAAGATTTACATAGGCGAAAGGCTTTGCTACTCCTGCAAATATCTTCTTGTACTGTTCATATTGAGGAAGTTGAGGGAGATCGATCGCGCATTTCTCCTTTTTCGTTAAGATGAGATAGATTAACATATTATTCAACTATTATCTGAAATATCCTTTAAGTTCTTCAGCTTTAAACCCTTCTTGTGTAATAGTGGCTCAACCCACTCACCACTAATTGTACTAGCCATTTTTTTGTGCATACAAAAATTCTTTCACCCCACTATGTGCCAGCAAAAGAACACTTGCTCCAGCAGAGTAAACCATTTGAACTACAAGAAACCACACAAGTCCCGATGGCATTTCCGATCCATAGCCACTTGCAAATATCGTAAATCCTATGAAAATACTTAACACCGCACCAACTACAAATATATATCGAACCCAAGTCACACCTGCAAACAAGGCAATTACTAATACCAATTGAATAATAAAAGAAATAAAATTAAAAGAGATAAATGCAGACACAATGGTTGAAATCATATGAATCGAAGCTATGGAATAAACAATGATATGACCTATACGATATYGCTGCTGCTGACGAACCTCGAACCGTTCAAATTCACGTTCCCTGTCTTCTTTCGTTTCACTATCAAATCTGCCGAAATTAGGGTTAATATCACGATTAGGCAATTGCAGGCTCGCGGACACATTTTTCAAACTTATAGCGAGCGAGTCTATATTTTTAAATGAAGAAACACTTAACCGTTCCAAGGTTTGAACAATTGTAGCTTTAGCCGTTGCTTCCGTAAATCAGCAATCGTTATTAGTTCAGCAATATCTTGTTCAGAGTAATCATAGTACACCCTTCCATTTTTAAAAGTTGATTTCGGATTGATCAATTTTTCTTCTACATAGAAACGTACCGTTCTCTCCGTCAAATCTGTATGCTTGCAAACTTCTTTGATTTTCATGAAATCCACTCCTTTATGTGGGTAGGATACATTGTTACGTTACGTAAGTGTCAATACATTTAGCTAAATTTACTACAGTTTCAATAAAAAAAGACCGCCAATCAAGGCGATCTCAACTATTATCATTTCTGCCCAACTACAAGCACTAAAGATATCCAGCGACCATTATCATCTAATATAAAGTCCTTTTCAAATGAATGGATCTATTGTAGCAAATATTTCTTTTTATGGATACAACTACGATTACTCTCTTACTATATAATTCGCTTTACTCCGTCCAATTCCACAAACGCACCTCACCAATTCGAATATGCTGCACAAATGACGTCTCACGCAATTTCAGCAACTCTTTTGTCGGGCCGGTGACTACCATTCCGTAAATGGTTACTCCATTCGCTTCCACATACGTTAGCGCATCTTTAATTTCAGACGAATAGATGACCGATCTAGCAACTGATTTATATTTGTTAATTAGTTTAAGCGTGTCGATAAAGTTATCATTTCGTAGCTTTCCGTCACCGTACGTCTCAACCCCAGGATATGATGTAGAGGAAGAACTACTCGATGAGAATAGACCTGTTTTTTTCTTACCATATTTTATGGTTTCGCCGTCTCCATGATGCCATATTGGGTAAGATGGAAATCCTAGCGGTCTTCTTACATACATGCCAACTCCATCATCCTTTGACTCTCCTTTATATACAGCTAACCATACTGGATTCACTTCTTTGTTCTCAAACAACTTAAGTGCTGCGTCAGTCGTATAATAGTGATCAAAGGAAATGAATGCCTCCACAACCGTCCCCTCTGGGAGCTTCTCCAAGCGAGCCCATTCCTGTTTACTCATCGACTTATCTGTTGCTTCTGGTAAATAAAACATCATATTACTGCTGCCTTGGGCCTGACTATAAGTATCTGTCGATCCGATCATTTGGTTAAATCTAACGGTCTGCGTATTTCTCCCTACTGTGACATGTTCGCTTCCAATTACTTTTGTCATATTCCCATAATATTTCATCGCTAATATACCAGTTGGACTACTGCTAAATGCTACATTGATATTCGGTTTGGTCACAGCAATTGCCGACTCCAATACATCGCCATAAATGGATTGCCGCATTGGTTCCCCAGTTGAATAGAATAGGGCCGTCACTAATGAGTTTACTAAGGACAACAGTAAAAGCAGCCCAAAAACCGTTCCAACACTCCAATAACGTGCACGCCGTTTGCCTTGGTTCATTATTTTTCGGGCTCGCTTTGGATTGAACGGAATCGATTGTTCTTGAACAGGTGGCTCCATCTGATTGCTGTCGTCAGATAGCAGCTCATCCATATGCTCCTGATAGACCTCTAGCTTAGCTATCTCCAGTTCCACCTGAGCCCGCTCCTCAGCGGAAAGCTTCCCAGCCGTATAATCCTTTAATTGCTGCTTAAACCGTTCGGTCATATTTCATCTCCCCCTTCGTTAAGCAGACGCAGCGCTTGCCTCGCTCTGAACAACAGCACTTTATAATACGACAAACTGATTTCCATGATATCGGCGGACTCATGATAGGACATGTCGTGCCAGTCATGTAATAATATCGCTTGCTTTTGCTTATCCGGCAGTGAGGAGACCGCTTTGCCTAACTCACTAAGCCACTCCTGCTGCAGCAGCAGTAGTTCCGGTGTATGACGATCCGTTAGCTGATTAAAAAAGCCAGCTTCATAAGGACTGCTTCTACTTTCTTTTCGCTTATAATCGATAAGTGTATGATGAGCAACACGAAACAACCAAGGCTTTACCTTCTCGCCGTTGTAGCTCTCCAAATATAAATAAGCCCGATAAAACGTTTCCTGCACCAAATCCTCCGCCGTGAAATGATCCTGACAGAGGAACAATAAATAACGATATACATCTTTCATATGCATCATATATAATTCGTCTAAATTATTCGGCTCTGTCACCCTCCAACCCGCTCCGGCCTTCATCCACGTTTTACTCTCGCCATATACACGTTTAATTTCCGAAAAAGTTACAATTAATCCATAATTATAAACGTAAACTCCAATATACTTGTATATTTGCATAAAAAAAGCCGTATCCGACTTATACCCCTTTACAGAGTACTAGCAGGACACGGCTTTATTGCTTCTTTAGGCACATTCGAACTTATTAGTCACTACAATCCTCTGGATCCGGCTCAGATGCATTCTCAACATTGATCTTCTCCGAAACCGTATCGCGAACGATAGATACGACTAGCTGCAACAAGTAATTAATATCGGATTGACTTTGTTGAAATTCCGATACGATCGGGATGCCATCCAGCTCATCTTGCAATACGGACATTTCACCTTCAATTTTTTTAACCATATCCGCATTTTTGAAGGTCGTTTCAAAAGCGACAACTTCTTTTTGTTTCTTCTTAACTTTCGCAATCAGATCTTGCACTCGTAAATTGGTGTTAATTTGTTGTTCAGCACGACGATAATGCTGTACTTCCTCTGAAGTGAAAATAAGAGAAGCGAGCTCTTTCGCTTTTGCTGTAATATCTTCACGTACAATTAAATCCCTTGTATTAAAGCTCGGTATGCCGCAGCCGCCACCATTTTCGTGATCATGGTCATGATCATGCTGCTCACATTGACTTGCTGCTGGTTGTTGTTCTGCCATTTGTCATCTCTCCTATTTTGCCGTTAGCTTACGGCTTCTTGTGCATTCTGTTCGACCGTTTCCGCTTTAATGTACCAGGTCTGTGCCTCTGTTACCTTTGCGGTTATAAATTGTCCAATCCACTCTTTTGGTCCTTCGATGTGAACCAATTTATTCGTACGTGTACGTCCAGACAAGACGTTCTCGTTGTTTTTACTTTCGCCTTCTATCAATACTTCAACAACCTGTCCAACCAATTGCTCATTTTTGACACGTGCATTTGCAGACAAAAGCGCATTGAGACGTTGAAGTCGTTCTTTCTTCACTTTTAGCGGCACATTATCTTCCATCCCAGCAGCAGGCGTTCCTTCGCGCGGTGAATAAAGGAACGTATAAGCGGAGTCGAAGCCAACCTCTTTAACAAGAGATATGGTATCCTCGAACTGCTCATCTGTTTCACCTGGGAAGCCTACAATAATATCCGAAGTAAGCATCGCGTCTGGAATCGCTTTTTTAATTTTAGCAACAAGCTCCAAATACATTTCCCGTGAATATTTGCGACTCATCCGTTTCAGTATTTCTGTACTTCCAGATTGCACAGGCAAGTGGATATGCTCAACTAAATTACCGCGCTGCGCCAGAACCTCAATTAAATGGTCATCGAAATCACGCGGATGGCTTGTCATAAAACGAACGCGTGGAATATCAATTTTGTTCATATCGTTCATCAAATCGCCGAAGCGATAGTTAATGTCATCGAAATCCTTACCGTATGCATTCACGTTCTGGCCAAGCAGCGTAATTTCCTTAAAGCCTTGACGAGCTAGCTCACGAACTTCGGCAATGACATCCTCCGGACGGCGACTCCGCTCTTTGCCACGTGTATAAGGCACAATACAATAGGTGCAAAACTTATCGCAACCGTACATGATGTTAACCCATGCCCGCATACCTTCACGTTTCTTAGGCATGTTCTCGATAATGTCGCCTTCCTTGGACCATACTTCAACAACCAATTCTTTGCTGAAATACGCGTTTTGAAGTAAATGAGGAAGTCTATGAATATTATGTGTTCCGAAGATCATATCGACAAAAGCATGCTTTTGCAAAATACGCCCAACAACTGACTCTTCTTGCGACATACAGCCGCAGACTCCTAACAGTAGATTAGGTTTTTCCGTCTTCAGTGTCTTCAAATGTCCAAGCTCACCAAACACTTTATCCTCTGCATTTTCACGAATGGCACATGTATTAAGTAAAATAACGTCCGCTTGATTTCGATCCTCTGTGGACATATAACCCATTTGTTCGAACATACCCTTCATCACTTCGGTATCATGCTCGTTCATTTGACAGCCATACGTTTGGATTAAATAATATAGCTGTTTTTGTTCATTCATTTCTTTAAACATATGCATGATTTGTTCCGTATTCGTATCTTCAAAGGTCAATACCTGAATCTCTTCTTTTCCGCGTTTTTTCTCATCCCGATGGTTAGGTGTCGAGTTGATTTGAACGTTGCGACCCTTGATGCGGTATGTTGTTTTTCCTTCTTCCTCGGAAATGACCTTCGCATCCGAAAAGTCGAAATACTTACTGTAATCCTTCACACTCTTGGTGGATTTTAAGTCCACTGAGTTCCCCTGAGTCATTCGGTTGTCACATCCTTATAGCCATATGTTCTAAAACAAGTATTTTTATTCATTTTAATAGCATAGCAATAATAAATTATACCACAATGCCCTCGCCTAATCCATCAATGCCCAATGTAAAACCCCAGTATTTGCATATTAGTCAGAGCGGTTGGAGAACATATCTCTGAAAGAGATGAACCCAATGCCGCAATCCAGCAACATTTTACAAGAAATTCATAGCAAGCTGGGCGAACAGCCCGATTTGAAATATCATCAATTCCGCATCGATTCAACCATCCCTACTTTATGTATATACTTCGATACGTTAATTGATAAGAATCAATTGCAGAAATATATCATTACCCCTTTGTTAAAGATGAAACTAAAAAGTATTAGACGAGCTTACTTCAAAGTACGACTATCAAATTGAACACAAAGGAAATCAGTTAGTAAAACGATGCATACAAGAGAATTTGGATATACTCGGAATACAAGAAGCCATCAGAGGAAAATCGGGCGCTCAATGGCAACAACTGAAACAGAATGATCAGGCATGGAAAGAAGTGGAGGGTCATATTACCGTAAAATCTACGATTGATAGGTTTGGTGCATCCTCTTTTAAAAAGAAAGCAGAGGATAAATAGTGGTGAAAACTTCGATTACAAACTGGCATTTTTTTCATATTGTGTATCAAGTAACGCTTGGTACAGCGTTCTTCTTATTAACAACTGGGATCATTAATGCCGCTCAGCAATATGGCTTTGTAGTGCCTTTTTTAACTGGTCTTATTGGAATATGCCTATCTCTCATCTGGTTCAATATATCAAAGAAGCATCCGGAGCTAAACTTAATCCAAATCTGTCAGTATCAATTCGGCAAATTTGTTGGAGGGGTTATATCGTTTCTATATGTCTTCTTCTTCATCTCCATTACAGCTTGGACAGGAAATAACTTAGCTGATTTTATGAAAACCACACTAGCTCCAAAATCACCAAGTTGGATGCTCGTAATTGTTTTTTTAGCAGTAGCAGCTTATGGAGTTAATAAGGGGTTTCAAAATATAGCGAGAACAGGGGAGTTCTTCATCCCTCTTGTACAGCTCGCTACTTTTATTACGTTATGGCAAACCCTTTCGAGCTGGGACTGGTCACAGTTTCTACCTCTCAATCGGTTTAATCTTCTAACCATCTTGTCAACCAGCAAAATAATGCTTGTATTTCTCTATTTTCATCGTAATCGGTGTTGTTGGGGTATCAAGGGGCTCCCGCTTAATTTATCCGATATTCACATTAGCGCAGGAGCTTGAAATCACAGAATTTCTAGAGCATATGGAAACCTTCATTGCTATAGCATGGTTGGTATCTCTTTTCTTTCAAAATGACAGTCTTCCTTTATTGTGCGGTAGTTAGTCTCGCTACCCTAATCAACACCAATAATCGAAAAATAATTTCAATGCCATTAATCTTTATAATTACAGGCCTGTCCCTAAGTATGCATACAAATATCATTGATAATATTGAATGGTCAATAACGTAAAGAGCTTGTTTTATTTGGTTGTCTGTCCACTCTCGGCGTTCTCCAATGGATCATGATAACGATAGATAAGCCATTCAGAATACCTAGACTTATTGGATGGTGTATTCAATTATTTGGTATTCATTAAAGAAACAATGGATCTATAGTCGTTTGACAGCAACGATCCTGTATTTCTTCACAAGTGTAACCAACCACATCACGAAGCTGCATATACATATGCGGTGACTGTACAGCAATAATGGAATGTGCTGTATATTCAGGATCAATTGGATGAACGAGTCCTTTATCAATAGCCTCAATCAATAAGCCGCTTAGTACGTTATGCAAAAAATGATATGGCGGCGTTTGGAAAAAGTCGAACTTCGATTGCTGTTGATGGTTGCTGGATTGCACAACGCCCAACCAACTTGATTCTTTGTCGACAAATATAACAATTTTCCTCATGATGTCTCGTAAACGTTGTTGAACGGATAAATGTTCTGCCTCTAGCAAATAAAGCTCAATTTCTTTGCTGAATTGATTGAAATTCCCCTTCATCATATCCATGCACAGATCACTTTTGTTCGAATAGCGACGGTATAATGTACCTTGTCCAATTCCAGCCGATTTTGCGATTTGATGCATACTGACCGATTCAACACCATGCTCCTTAAACAAGTGATTTGCGGTGTGCAATATCGCCTTGCTCAACTCCTGCTTGGATCTGTTGTTGTCGGGAACCGTCATATCGTGATTCTCCTCATTATGAATTTTTGATTAAATGATTGACATTTATATCGAACATATTTATGATTCAGTATGCGGACAATTGTCCGTATATAGATATGGTCTTCTTTATTGTATCCTGACCTATTCAACAGGTCAACAACGGTACGTTATGAAGAAGCCTTATAGAGCCTTACAGTAGGATAGGAGGAAATACAATGTCTTCAGCTTCAAAGAAAGCTATACCCGCTGGCGACGCTATGTCGATCAAAGCTATTCTTGCTCCTTTGATCGCTATAATCGTTGGTATGTTTATGGTTATTCTGGATGGTACAGCAATGAATGTCGCAATGCCAGGATTAATCAAAGATTTCAATAGCTCCATGTCTCTCGTTCAATGGACAATTACAGGCTATGCGCTTGCACAAGCTGCAGTTATCCCATTAGCGGGTTGGATGTCGGATCGTTTCGGCGCCAAACAAGTCTTTTTATTTTCCATCATCATGTTCACCATCGGTTCTGGTCTTTGTGCTTTTGCCACGACAGCAGAACAGCTTATTATTTTCCGTGTCATCCAAGGTCTGGGTGGCGGTATGGTTGCTCCTATTGCTATGGCTTTCACATTCCGTCTAAGCCCTCCTGGCAAGCAAGGTGCAGTAATGGGTATGATCGGCATTCCGATGCTGCTCGCTCCAGCTCTAGGCCCAGTCGTAGCCGGCTGGTTGATCGACTATGCAACTTGGCACTGGATTTTCATTATTAATCTGCCAATCGGAATTATTGCCGTTATAATCGGAATCCGTACACTGCCTAACATTGAACGCAAGCATGTGCCCGCTCTAGATTTTCTCGGGATGCTATTCGCACCGTTAGCATTCGCAATGCTCGCTTACGGCGTAAGCTCAGCTGGCGGCGGTGAAGGTGGTTCCGGTAGCGGCTGGACATCACCGGCTGCACTAATCGGTATGATTGTCGGCGGTATTGCCCTCATTATTTTCATCATCGTAGAACTGAATCGTAAAGAGCCTTTGCTTGAGCTGCGTGTATTCAAATCAAGCGACTTTACCCGTGGCGTTATATTGCAATGGGTAGTACAGATTGCACTATTCGGAACATTATTTCTTATCCCGGTTTTTATGCAACTTGCAAAAGGCTATACAGCTTTCAATACTGGTCTAATTCTGCTCCCACAAGCACTTGCGGCCGGTATTTTCATGCCAATTGGAGGAAAACTGTTTGATAGATTTGGCGCGCGTCCAATAGTCATTGTTGGACTCTCGATTGTTGCTATCGCAGGCTTCTTGCTTAGTCAGATGACGGCTGATACAGCCCTATTAACACTCATGATCCCAATTGCTATGCTTGGCGCGGGTATGGGTTTGTCCATGATGCCGCTTAATACTCACATTATGCAGTCTGCACCAAGAGAGCTAGTAACTCGTGTTACATCACTCACAGCAGCTGCACAACAAGTTATGACTTCCTTTGCAATTGCCGGCTTGTCTACTATATTAACTAGTAAAGCCAAGCACTATGGTGAAGTGAGTCCAGGTCCTAATGTTATTTACTCCGCATATGGAGATACCTTCTTCATCTTAGCTTGTATTTCAATTTTCGGCGCTATTGTTGCCTTGCTGCTCCGCAGGCCAAAGCAAGCGGCTACCAGCAGCACCGATGAGAAGCCTGAAATGACCATGATGATGGGTCATTAATCATACTTAGCTTTTCTCTTTCTAAACAAAAAGACTGCTTCACACTCGTCATGTACGAATGTAAAGCAGTCTTTTTTACCTATGCTCAATTATTCTATTATTTCCGCCAGATCTCCGTTCTTCACACCAGCAGCATTCGCTTCATCCGTATCGATATGCATGTCAAGAGCGAAATCCTTTGATACACGAGCGACTACCTGCTCGAATACGACACCACGCTGACCGCCAAAACGAACACGCAGCATCTGCTTATCTGCAATGCCAAAGCGCTCTGCATCACTAGTATGAAAATGGATATGCCGCGCTGCTACGATTACGCCCTCTTCTATCGTTACTTCACCGACAGGGCCCTTCAGCGTTACTCCTGCGGATCCAGCAATATTACCTGACTCACGCAAAGGAGCATTCACTCCAAGAGCAAAGGCGTCTGTACGAGATACTTCGAGTTGTGTTTGATTGCGAGCCGGCCCAAGAATTCTAACCTTTGCAAAAGCTCCCTTTGGACCATTAACCGCAACTGTTTCATTTGCCGCATATTGTCCTGGTTGTGATAAAGGCTTCATCTCTGTTAAAGCATAGCCTTTGCCGAATAAAACTTCTACATGCTCCTGAGACAAATGAATATGTCTTGCCGATACACCAATTGGAACTTCTTTATGTATCATGTTGTCACTCTCCTGCCATGAAATAATGGTTACGATTTTCACGTTGCACAAAAAAATAAGCAAGCGGCCAATTACGACCGCATGCTTATCATAACATTTATTTGAATTCCGCTACAAGTTTGTCGAATTGATCCGGCGTAATCATCATGTCTTGTTTTGCCAAACCTTCTTTTTGGAAGCCCGTAACCAAATCCTCATACGCTTTACGTGTTTTGTTCTGATAGATGAGACCTGTTACCAGACCATTTGTTTCCATAACTTTGTTCATAGCTGCCACACGGTCAGACGGATCATAATCAGGGAATTGCTCTAGGTTTACAATATGCTCCTTGAACCAGTCGTACGTATTTATTTTGTTAAATGTAACACAAGGGCTAAATACGTTGATAAGAGAGAAGCCTTCATGATTAATGCCCTCTTCAATTAATTTCGTTAGCTGCTTCAAATCACTTGAGAATGATTGTGCAACAAATGTCGCGCCAGCAGACAAAGCAATTTCAAGCGGTGATAAGGTCGTTTCAATGGAGCCCTCAGGCGTCGATTTTGTTTTGAACCCTTCTGCACTTCGCGGAGACGTCTGCCCTTTCGTCAAACCATAAATCTGGTTGTCCATAACAATATAAGTGACGTTAACATTACGTCTAATCGCATGTACCGTATGACCCATACCAATTGCAAACCCATCACCGTCACCGCCAGATGCGATAACCGTTAGTTCACGGTTAGCAAGCTTTACACCTTGAGCGATTGGAAGCACGCGGCCATGAATGCCGTGAAATCCATAGGCGTTAATGTAACCCGATATCCGTCCAGAACAGCCAATACCTGATATAACTGCTAGATTTTCAGGCTCAAGTCCAACATTAGCAGCTGCGCGTTGGATAGCTGCTTGAATGGAGAAATCTCCACAGCCAGGGCACCAGTTAGGTTTCACATTATTTCTAAACTCTTTGAACGTTGCCATCTAAACTCAACTCCTTACAAGCTTTGTGAACGTCAGAAGGCAAGAATGGATTGCCGTCATACTTTAGCAAGCTTTCGATTTTTTCCGCAAATCCGGCATGCATCTTAATTTGAGATGCTAGTTGCGCAGTAGCGTTATTCTCGATGACGATCACTTTTTTTGCACTTTGCAAGTAAGGACGCAACAATTCTGTTGGGAAAGGATGAATTTGACGAATCGTAATATGGTTCGTCTTCATCCCCTCTTGATCAAGCTTTCTTCTAGCTTCATCAATTGTACCACCTGTAGAACCCATAGCAATGATCAATAAATCTGGTGTATCGTGTATTGCGTCCACACGGATCGCCTCACGGATATACATATCGTTAAGCTTATTCAATCGTTTATCCATCATTTTCAGACGGTTTAACGCACTCTCAGATGGACGCCCTATTTCATCATGCTCAACACCCGTTACATGATGAAGACCGCCCTTCTCACCTGGTAGAACACGTGGTGAAACTCCGTCCTCTGTAAATTCGTAACGTTTGAACAATTCATGACCTTCCAGCGCTGGAACATCCTCGCTAAGCTTCCCGCGTTTGATTACGATTTTGTTATAATCAAATTGTTCACAAGACTGTTTGCCTAGCGACAGCTGAAGATCCGTCATCAATATAACAGGAACCTGATACTGCTCCGATAGGTTGAAAGCTTCAATTGTATCATAGAAGCAATCTTCAATAGAGGCAGGTGCAATAACAATTTTCGGGATTTCCCCGTGTGTTCCATATACCATAGCGTTTAAATCGGATTGCTCTTGCTTAGTTGGAAGACCTGTCGAAGGACCTCCACGCTGTGTATTCACGATTACAAGGGGCGTTTCTGTCATACCTGCAAGTCCAATTGCTTCCATCATTAGAGAAAGTCCTGGACCTGCTGATGCTGTCATTGTGCGGACACCCGCATAGTTAGCGCCAATAGCCATCGTTACTGCAGCTATTTCATCCTCTGTTTGAATGACAGTACCGCCGAATTTAGGAAGCTTCTTAATCAAATATTCCATAATCTCTGAAGCTGGTGTAATCGGATAGGCAGACATCAAACGACAGCCTGCAGCTATAGAACCCAGACCAATCGCTTCGTTTCCGATCATAAACAGCTTCTGCACGCCGTCAGCTTCGCCGAGCTTAAACTCGTTAATAGGCCCGCCAGCCAGCTCAAGGACATATTCCGCACCGCTTTTAACCGCTTCAATATTTTTCTCTACGATTGCTGCGCCTTTACGCCCGAATTCCTCTTCTACCGCTTTATTGAATACCTCTAGGGGCAGTCCAAGAAGTGCCCATGATGCGCCTGAAGCAACCATGTTCTTCATCAATGATGTTCCAAGCTCTTCTGCCAGCTTTGTAATAGGTACGGCAAACAATCTTGCGTTTATACCATCAGGTATGGTTGGATTAAATTTCGCATCCGCCACTACGACGCCGCCAAGTCGCAATTCCTTCGCATTCAAATCGATAGTTTCCTGGTCGAATGCAACGAGAATATCTAAATCATCAGAAATCGCTCGAATTGGCTTTGTGCTTATACGAATTTTATTATTAGTATGACCGCCTTTGATCCTCGATGAAAAATGTCGATACCCATATAAATAATAGCCTAAGCGGTTAAGCGCCGTAGAAAATATYCGGTCTGTACTTTCAACGCCCTCGCCTTGTTGTCCCCCGATCTTCCAAGACAATTGACTAATCAAAATGCCCAACTCCTCTTTTTCATCAACATGTACCTATTTCTACAATTAAAAAATCATATATTATAAGTCATAACATTCAAATCAAGTTTAAAGTGGAAACGTTTAAAAATCAAGATGTAAACACACATCCGAAACATAGTTTGATTCGATTGAATCCATACCAGAATAAGATTAAATAAATTTTGTCTATTGAGGTAGATTATACCTTAAGAAACGAAGAGCATTTCCAGACATAAACAGCTCCGTCTGCTTTGGAGAATAGTGTTTTAACAAGCTGTCATAAAGTTTTGAAAGCTCGCCTGGATGCGACAATCCTGTTATGTATTTATCAATCCCATCAAAGTCAGATCCCAGCATAATATGTGACTCCGCTCCGAGCTCACACATATGTTCAATATGACGCATCAAATCATCTACAGTAACAACTTCAGAGTTTGCTACAAACCAAGGAACAAAAGTGATGCCTACTAACCCCTGCTTTGCAATTAAAGCTCTTATTTGTTCATCTCTTAGATTACGAGGATGATCACAAATGGCTTTTGCGTTAGAATGAGAGGCGATTATTGGTTTGCTTGATAACTCTGCTACTTCCCAAAAAGCCTTCTCTGATAAATGGGACACATCCAAAATAATCCCGAGTTTATTGCATTCTTCAACAAATAGTTTCCCCTTGGCCGTCAGTCCTCCGCCCCGGGACTCCATCACGCCATCAGCAGCCCAATTCGAATAATTCCAAGTTAATCCTGCTGCACGAATGCCTAGCTGATGCATGATGCGAACGAGAGACATTTGCCCTTGAAGTCCATCCACGCCCTCAAGCGACAGTAATGCGCCTATTTTCCCTTCATTGATAACCGTTTCCAGGTCTTTGGACGTTCTTACCCAGACCATGTCTTCACAGCTTAATACCATTTGATGAAAACGATCTATGCTCTCTAGAATCGGCTCTAGTCGTCCAGTCATCGTCAGGGGTATGTAAATCGCAAAAGTTTGTAGAACGGTACCAGCTGCCTTCAGACGCTCGTAGGTAACATCCAACACGCTGGCAGCCGTTCCTTGAAACGTCAAACGCTCATCAATCAGCAGCTTACAAAGTACATCGCAATGAAAATCAATCACTTTCATCTACTCACCTCTATTCATTGGATTAGCAAGTTCCATAACAAAAAACCTGTCTACGTCGTAAACAGGCGAACAATTGTGTTATTCAGGATGCCGTTTCGTTACCTTCTCCGAGACTTGCTACCGAGGTTCAACAATCAATTTGATTGCTGTTCGATCCTCCCCGTCTATAACAATGTCAGTAAAAGCTGGTATGCAAATTAAATCCACCCCACTGGGAGCGACAAATCCTCGTGCGATTGCAACTGCTTTAATTGCTTGGTTAAGTGCGCCTGCCCCAATGGCTTGCAACTCTGCACCGCCGCGTTCACGTAGAACGCCTGCGAGCGCGCCTGCAACGGAATTTGGATTGGATTTTGCTGAAACTTTTAATACATCCATATTAAGAACCTCCCCTTGGACTGTTGGATGGATTCCACTTTTAAATAGTATTCGGGAGAGTTTAAATAATTCCTGCTTTTATCAGCCTTTATAAACAAACTATTCTGAATTGTCGGAACTTTCAACCATTTAACAAACTACATCAGAAGCCATTCATCTTCTGTCAGTCTAATTTTTTCTATTTTACGTGCTTGTCCTGTTGCATCATCGATTTGAACGGACACAGCATGAAGATGCCACTTTCCTTCATCTACAACAAACCGTACGGGTAACTGTGTTATAAACTTGTGTAAAACAGCTGTTCGTTCCATTCCTAGAACACCCTCTTTTGGACCAACCATACCTACATCCGTAATGTATGCTGTTCCCCCTGGCAGAATGGTATCATCATTAGTCTGAACATGAGTATGCGTTCCTAGAACGATTGAAGCTCTTCCGTCTAAATGCCAGCCCATCGCAATTTTCTCAGATGTTGCTTCAGCATGGAAATCAACAAGAATGTTTTTCGTATATTCGCTTGCTTCTTCAACCAAATCATCCGCTTTACGGAAAGGACAATCAATCGGTGGTAAAAACGTACGTCCTTGCAGGTTTATTATTGCAAGCTGCTTTCCGTTTGCTTTGATAATAGCCATTCCTTGTCCAGGTGTGCCCTCTGCATAATTCGCTGGACGCACAATTCGCGGTTCATCATCGATCCATTCGAAAATATCTTTATTATCCCACGTATGGTTGCCCATCGTAATGCCATGAGCGCCCCATTCGAAAAATTCCTTCGCTATTGCCGCTGTAATCCCACGTCCTGCAGCAGCATTTTCACCATTCACTATAATGATATGCGGATTATATTTGCTTTTCAGTGCCGGCAACACGCGTTTTAGCGCGCTTCTTCCTACACTCCCTACAATATCGCCTATGAATAACACGTTCACTTCAGTACACTTCCTTTATCG
>NZ_JBFUHJ010000013.1:0-55455 GCF_056402455.1 Paenibacillus sp. P4_A7
GGGCGGGCTGGTTACACACAACTTGAGCAATTTACGAAGCTTAGAGAGTCAGATCTATTAAAGCTTCATGGGATGGGACCAAAAGCGATGGAACTGATTCGTCAGGCGCTCGAGGAAAAGGGGCTATCTTTTATAGAATGAGGATGGAGTGAAGGGAAATGTATTTATCTCAGCATGTAGATAATAACAACGTATCGATTCATTACTATGATTCCTGCAATCAATCAGATAGTCAGTTGTTACCTATCGTAGTTTGTCCGGGATTATCGGAAACAGCAGAGGAATACATAGATTTTCTTGAGACTGTTCTGCCAAGAAGGTGTATAGTTCTATCATTCAGAGGCAGAGGGAAAAGTAGTACCCCTGAAAATGGATATAATCTTGAAGAGCATATTTCAGATATTGAGTCAGTTGTTAAGCATGCTGGGTTAGAATCGTTTCATTTATTTGGATACTCTCGTGGAGTGGCTTATGCACTAGGCTATGCTCAAAAGCACAAGTATCGAATAAAATCACTAATAGTAGGTGATTATCCTCCAGAACATCGAGCGATGCCTCATGGCTGKGATGAAGATTATATAAATAACTATTTAATCCCGTATAACCGAACCGAAAATATTCGACCTGAGGCTGTTATCGGTATTCAAAGGGAGTCTACACAGGTCAGTCTCGAGAATAGCTTAGCTATTCCGCTTCTCATGGCAAGAGGGAAACTAGAAGAATCGTTAGTCTCTGACAATGATGTAGAGCGATATAAAACGATGATTAAACAATTAACTATAAAAGAGTATGTTCAATCTGGACATAACATAAAAGGTACCGAGAAAAAGTTCTTTTACGAAGATATTATTACATTTATAGATGGAATGGGTTTAGACTGATGGACAAAAAAATCAGTATCGAGCAGGTGGAGCAGTCGGAGAAAATACTTTTCTGAATTGAGTAGGTATTTGTAAAATAGGGAGGAAGTGAATGGTGTGATCGAGTGTCCATGGTGTAATAATCAAATTGAAATCCAAAACGGACGATGTCCCAAATGTAATAATAAACTGTATGAAATAAATGAAGATGATTTTGAGTCTGTAAGTGCAGGAGAGGGTACAGAAATTTATATTGAAGAATTGGACATTGAACAAGAAATAGAAAGCAATTTTATTTGCTCAAAATGCAAGGGAACCGAGTGTTCAGTCAAGGAAGTAGCCATGACCGGGGCTGGATTAAGTAAACTATTTGACATACAGCATATTCATTATCTGTTTGTTTCTTGTACTTCATGCGGTTTTGTCGAAGTTTATGACCCGAATGTATTAAGAGGTATGAAAGCTGGGCAATTAGGAACAGTGATGGATGTTCTCTTTGGCGGATAAATCCGGACTTGTTTTATTGAAACGACATGTAGATCCTTTGCGCAGCACTAATACGAAATGGGTGGTACAGGAACAATTTCCTGTACCACCCAATTTCGATTAAATCATGTTTTTTTATAAAGGGAGTTGTCTGTCAAATCCTTTTTAACAGTGATTACCATGAATTAGTAGTTACGGCCAATACCACAACTACAAGCGATAATCACCAACAAAATGAAAAGAACCAGAATGAAACCAATATTGTTACTTGCACCAGCAACATTACCACAAGACATTAAACATTCACCTCCTTGCGTTTCAAGTACATTATAAGTTATGCATGTCTGGCACTTATTGATTGGATGTTTGGTAGGGTATCAAATGATCAGAGTCATATACCTAAACGACAAAAAGGGGCGTCATGTCTCGGAACGCAAAAGACCCATAAAATGGGTCTTTTGCGAATGTTCTATTTTAAGGAATTCTTTGCAGTCTGCTTACAATGAGGTATGAGGTTTGGAGTGTTAATTAGTAGCCTTTACCATATCCGGCTCCGCCAACACCACAACCGTTGCCTAAGCCACCAAGACCACAACTACAAGCGATAATCACCAACAAAATGAACAGTACAAGAATAAATCCAATGCTGTTATTTGCACCTCCAACAAATCCACCCATCAAACATTCACCTCCTGATTCTTTAGTACACTCTAAGTTTATGCGCCCCTATAGCTGATTGATTGGGTGTTTGTACGGTGGTGATGATTGCCTATTAATATATTTAAGCTGGACGGATTCCAAACTATGCAATGTCGGCAAGCGGCGAGTTAGATGCTACTATTTATTTTTATAAAAACCTAAGTTAAACATGGTATTATTCGTAAATATTTTGTTGTCTTTGGTGCACCATCTGATATATTAGAAATGAAGCATTCCTCACCATGGGTATTACTATCGAGTTCGAGAAGCTTGAGTTTTTAACGAATCGTATGATAGCAGAAAAAACTAGGTTTACATGGGGGAGATACGGGCATGGAAAGACATATCGAAGTTATTGAAGGAACAATATCCACACTTGGAGAAGGTCCTGTATGGTTGGCCGACAAAAAGACATTTTACTGGGTTGATATCATAGAGAAGCAAATTCGCTTTTATCAACCAGAAACAAGTAAACAATGGAAGATTCAGGCGGAACAATTCGTTGGGGCGGCAGTACCTGCAACAAATAACCGCTTAGTATGCGCGATGTATGATGGTTTATATTACTTAGATCTAGATACGGAGCGTTTCGAAAAAATAGTTGAACTAGAGAGTAACTTGCCGCGAAATCGTTTTAATGATGGCAAATGTGATAGCGCAGGACGATTCTGGGCAGGGACGATGTCCATGAATGATGAAGCAGGAGCCGGATCGTTATACTGCTTGGAGACCGATGGGTCTGCTCGCAAGGTGCTCACTGACATTGGCTGTTCCAATGGAATCGGCTGGAGTCCAGATAATCAAAAGATGTATTATATTGATTCTAATACGCGAGAAGTTCATCAGCTTAGCTATGATCTAGAAACTGGTGAAACCGGAAATAGGGAAATAATTGTGAGATTAGGAGATGGCGAAGGTCTTCCAGATGGTATGGCTGTCGATGCTGAGGGAATGATCTGGGTCGCTCAATGGGATGGATACTGTGTCGCAAGGTGGAACCCTAATACAGGAGAACAGCTGGATAAAATAGAGCTGCCTGTCTCAAGAGTAACTTCCTGCTGCTTCGGCGGCGAAAATCTAGATGTATTATATATTACTTCTGCAAGAACTGGTTTAAGCGAAGAACAGCTGAGCAAGGAGCCATTGGCTGGAAGCTGTTTTAGGTATATGCCCGGAGTGCAGGGACTACCGGTCCATGGATATAAAGGTCTTTAATGTAATATTGTGCATGGTCAGAAAGCCGACATTGCGATGTCGGCTTTTTGGCGTCAAAATATGGACTCCAAGCTTAATCACACGAACCTTTCGATTCAAACGGCGCTAAACTCCTCTGTGGGGATGAAAGGAAATGCAGAAGTGACAGAGCAATCTGTCGAGGCTAATCATCAAAAGATTACTTTTTTATATGGACATATGATGCAAATTTCAGAAGCGGTTCATGCAGCTGCAGAAACCATGATTACACTAAAGCAATCATCGTATCGCGCAGAGGAGATGGTTGTCACTATGCGATAATCAGATCCAAGCAGCCGAGCAAGTCGATAAAGAAATCGGACAATTAAATAAACGAAGTATATCGATGCAGGAACGGTTTTCGGTTTAATTAAATTGTAGATATCACGTAATAATTGTAGTTTCAATTGTTTATACCTCGAAGGCAAAAGCGCTATGCTTAATTAGCAGCTATTAAAACGCTTTCAATTCGAGGGGGGATTGTTAATGACAATTAGTAAAAGCTTTAAAAGGATAAGCATAATGCTTTTAGTTATGCTTATTTTTACGTCTAGTTTTGTTTTGAGTCTTGCGCAAGTGAGAGCAGAAGCAGCAAGTTCAACAGTAATAAGCAGTACCGATCCGGCCATCACTTACTCAGGAGAGTGGGGGACTGTCGACCAATTAGGGACGAAGCTACGTTATAGCAACACGTCGGGAAGCGAGGCCTCTTTTACTTTCGAGGGTACAGCTATAAAGATTTCTGCTGTAAGAGGAGATAATCAAGGGAAAGCTGATGTTTATATCGACGGTGTGCTAAATACAACAATTGATTGTTATGGTCTTAATTATGAATTAGATAATGTCTATCAAATTGCGGGTTTACCTTTTGGAAATCATACTTTGAAGATAGTCGTCAACGCAGGAAAGAATCCATCATCAAGCAATCAGTACATTCAAATTGATAGATTCGAGTATTATACAGAGATCGTGACCGATGAAGACACTGTAACAGCTGATATCGGTTCGCTAAATGACGGAGTTATTCTGAACACTAATAGCTCAGTGTCATTTATTACGAGTGATCTCACACTGCCCAACATTGGAGCACACGGTTCTACGATCGTATGGAACGCGAATCCAATCGGTGTGATTGATACGAATACTGGTGTTGTAACAAGACAGGCCACTGATGTCTCGGTTTCCTTAACGGCTACAGTTTCTAAAGGATTGATAAGCCAAGACAAGAGCTTTCTTTTGACGGTTAAAAGTGATGTCTTATCGGACAGTGATTACTTGGATGAGGCTTTCGTTGCTCTGACGGGGGAAGTTATTTTAAACGGAAACAAAGCGCTTCATGATATTACGAAGAACATCTCTCTCCCAGTTACATTACTAAGTACAGCTATCTCATGGGAAACAGATAACCCGGGAGTTATCGATGTTAACACAGGTAAAGTTACAAGATCAACGGACCAAGATATCTCCTTAAACCTAACAGCTACACTCTCCAAAGGTACGAAGAGTAAGACAAAGGCGTTTGAACTCATTGTTAAGGCAATTCCGTCCACGGTCCAGAGCGGGCCTAATCCGATTATTTTTGATCAAACAGCTGTTATAGACAATTTAATTATACTTATGGGCGCAGCCTCCAAACACTCGTCAAATTTAACCGTAACTGATTATGGTCAGCCCAAGCATAGTTGGATTAATAATTTCAGTGCCTCAAATACGGATTATATGGAGTGGACAGTAAAGCTTGATGAAGGCGGAGAATACCACGTCGAGGCGCTATTAGATTCACCAAAAGAAAACGATTTTCAATTATCAGTAGAGAATACGGAGCACTCACTTCGTTTTGCAACAAAGATCAATGGATGGGATAAGTTAGATGCAGGTAAAGTCTTTATTCCTGCAGGAATTAGCAAGCTTAAATTGGTTAGAACTTCAGGCAGCGGCACGATCAACTTCAAATCGCTTGAATTGATTCGCGAAGTGGATCGTGCTGCGTATATGAAAAGAATAGATGAGTTCAAGGTTGATACTACTTGGCTTAGCGAGTCCAAATACGGTTTGATGTTTCAGTATGGACCTTGGGGATATCCTGAGAAGGGTACTGACAAGAAAAGTGTGGAAGAACAAGCGAATAGCTTTGACATTGATAAATTCGTAAATATGGTTGAAAATACAGGTGCCGAATATGTCCTCTGGTCAATGAGTTGGTGGACTTATGAAATATCTGCTCCTATCAAATCTGTAGATGATATTACTGGAAATAGGGATAGAACCTCAACCCGTGATTTAATTGGTGAAATCGCAACTGCACTAAAAGAGAAGGGTATTCGCTTCATGCTTTATTACCATACGGGTCAGGATAGTCATTTAGGTTATAAAAGTACGGATTTCTGGAAAAATCAAAACTGGCCGGATTCGTATACTGGAACTGGAGAGGGCGATCGCTCAACTTTTATCAACAATTGGGAAAAAATAATAACGGAGGTTGGAGAGCGATACGGAGATAAGCTGGATGGCTGGTTTTTCGATGACGGACTTGTTTATTATCCTGCTCCATTCGAACGTCTAGGGCAAGCAGCCAGAGCCGGTAATTCGGAACGTCTCGTATCTTATAATTCTTGGATAGCAGCTCGATACACTGATTTTCAGGATGTATATTTCGGTGAAGGGAGCCATGGAGAGCTACAATACGGCAGTGCACCTATGGGTGGCAACGGCGTGTTTACGGATGGACCGCAGAAGGGGCTCCTTCAGCAAGCTATGTTCACCATGGAAAATGACTGGGGTGTTCATGATCCAAACACAGTGATTTCGACCTCTGTTACAAGCGACCAAGCGATTGATTGGGTTAGAAGTGCGAGCAATCGAAAGGTTCCATTAACGTTTAATATGATGATGTGGGAGGATGGCACGGTAGCTGAAAAATCCTTGGATGTATTTAAAGCATTAAAAGATGCGGATCTAACCCTCCCATTGGGTATGGTGAATGACGATGATTCTAAAATCATCTATAACGGTACTTGGGATGTATCTTCCAATAGATCCACTGGAGATTACTTTGAGGATGTTCATTATACAGTAACCAAAAGCGATTTTGCTGAATTCACATTTACGGGTACTGGTGTGGATTTTATTACCTCCACCAATACAGATCAAGGGGATGTAGATGTCTATTTGGATGGCGTGTTTCAGAAGAAAATAAGCACGAATAGCTCATCCAGAGAAGTGCAGAAGACGGTGTTTCAAGTGACCGGACTATCGAAGGGGTCTCATACCATCAAGCTTGTCAACGCATCGGATATGTTCATGCTAGTTGATGCTTTCCGTGTCACACAAACGGAAGAAAATGGTCCAATCGGTGGCAGTAATGGATCTGAACTAGTTGGGGTTAATGGGAAGGTTGTGCTGTCGAATTTTATGGTGTCGGGTAAGACAGCTACCGCGATCATAGACAACAAGGCGCTTAATAACGCTTTGAAGCAGTCATCTCTAGCGGTCATTGATATTCCTAAACGGAATGGAATAACCGACTATATAACAAGTTTTCCTGTGGATGCTTTATCAACCGATAACGTTAATAATAAGATTCAGATCATAACGGAGATAGGCACCGTAACCATTCCAGTCAATATGCTAAAATCTACCGATTTGAAGGGAGCAGCAAGAGTTGAGTTGGTTATCTCCAATGCTGATATCAGTAACATGGATCCTTCCTTGAAGGAGAAAATAGGCAGCAAACCGGTCGTCGATATACATTTGCTAGTGAACGGTAAAAGGGTTACTTGGAGTAACTCAGAAGCGCCTGTAACTGTTGCTATTCCTTATACGCCGACAGAAGCTGAGAAGGCGGCACCAGAACATATTGTGGTTTGGTATATCGATGAAGCGGGTCAAGTGATACCGATGCCTTCTGGTAAATATAACGCTGCAACAGGTGTGGTTACTTTTACGACGTCTCATTTCAGCCGTTTTGCAGTTGCCTTTATTCAGAAGACCTTTGCGGATATTGAAAAGTACGGCTGGGCTAGGCAAGCAATTGAGGTATTGGCTTCAAAAGGAATTATCAAAGGAACCTCCAATACGGAGTTTCAACCAGGGGCAGCTGTCAAGCGTGCGGATTTTATGGTTATGCTCATTAGCGCCTCGGGTCTAACCGCTAACGTAAACGACAATTTCTCTGATGTTGACTCATCGAGCTATTATTATGAAGCAGTAGGCATAGCCCGTAAGCTAGGCATTGCGAATGGAGTGGGAAATCAATTATTCAAACCTGAAATAGAGATAACTAGGCAAGAGATGATGACGCTGATCGCTAAGGCTATGAAGGCTGCAGGTAAAGAATTGACGGCAGGGGCAGCATCGGATTTGGATCGGTTTGCGGATAAGGAATACATTTCCACTTACGCGGTAGATCATCTAGCAACATTGGTTAAAAATGAAGTGGTTACTGGAGACGGACGTTACATTAATCCTCGTAACCATGCGACAAGAGCTGAATCTGCTCAATTGATTTATAAGATTTACAATAAGTAAATGGTAATGGGGGCTATCTCTAAGGTCTGAAAAGACCAAAGGGATAGCCCCCATTTCATTAATGATGATACTGATTATTCCTGAAATCTAATGGTGAAACGCCAGTCATCTTCTTAAACACGAGAGCAAAATGTTTATAATCGTTATATCCGACGGTTTCAGAAATTTCATACGCAAGTCTGTCTGTTTCTGTAAGCAACCGCTTGGCTTCTTTAATGCGGAGTTTGTTCAAATACTCGGAGAAGGAAATGCCCATCTCTTTCTTAAACAGGTGACTGAAATAGTTGGGGGTTTTTCCAACTGTATCTGCTACTTTCTCTACAGAGAGGTCTTCATTATAGTGAGTGGCAAGATATTTCATCACGGTCATCATCATTTTTTGATGTTTGATCCCTTTGTAATCCCGTATAACTGACAAAATATCTTGATATACGAGCTGTACCCAGCTGCAATACGCTTCGATTGTGCCACGGCTTCGGTTGAAATCCACACCGCTAATTGCTTCTTTGACCATGAGGTCGAAATATTTGAACTCTGACTTAACTGAACGCAGGAGGAGCTGAATTAACTGAATGGAGAAATGTTGAATTTCTTGTTCCTTCCATACCGCCTTTTCGCTAATACGGTTAAACTCCCAAGAAATTCGTTCGGCGATTAGGGAATCGTTTAAAGTAAGAATGAGTTCCTTCCATTCCATCTCCTCTAAATCATAGATAAAAGTAGGTTCAACAGGAGTCTGCTCTTCGTAATAGGATTGTGAGCGAGTTCCCTTGTAGAGGCGAGATTCCAACGCTATTATCGCTTGGCGATATAACTGTGGAATGGAAGAGATCGAACAGATATGACTAATTCCGAAAGATAACGTAACGGATAGGAATGCGCTAAGCTCTTGGTTAACGGTATCTGAATAACGTAACCAATCCGCTCGCATGTGAGTGGATGCATCTTGAGGCATGTCGCATAGCAAGGCAAACTGCCCGTCTATGGAGGGAATGACAATTCCTCTAATTATGGCTCGGTGACGATGAAGAACTTCTTTGATTTTACCGGTTAAGACAGTTGTTGAGGTGGGGGAAGCATCTGAGTGTGAATCTACAGACGCGATTGCTACGACTGCTAAATGTCCAGAAGTCCATTCATAGCCAAACAATTCACCGAGCACGTCTTGTATTTGTGCCGAGTCCTCAAGCTCGTCTGTTAATGTCTGTAAAGCCAATTTTTCTTTGGCGAGTTCTCGCAGCTGGCCGCTTTTCCGAAAGCTGACAATGGCCTCTTTTACCGCTTCAGTTAGTGCTGGAATTGAAATCGGTTTTAATTCATAATGAAAGATCCCTAATTGAATGGCTTTACGGGCGTATTCAAACTCGGAGTACCCGCTGAGCAAAATGATTTTGGTGCTCGGGTCGAAGATGAGAATGTTTTGAGCAAGAGTCAAGCCGTCAATCACTGGCATGAGAATATCCGTGATAACAATTTCAGGCCGGAGAAACTTGACCATCATCATAGCTTCTTCTCCATTTTCGGCTATTAACGCTTCATGTATGCCTAACTCCTGCCAGTCGATAGCTTGCTGTAGTCCGGTGCGGATATGGTATTCGTCGTCTACGATGAGCAGTTTCACAATATTCCTCCATTCTATGATTGAAAAGGGATACAAATTTCTACAATTGTCCCGCGACCAGGCTCACTTGATATGTGCATGCCATATGGTTCGCCRTAATAAAGCTGAATTCGTTCGATAATATTACGGAGAGCATAGGATTTGTCCGTTCTCTGCTKATTCATAATCGACTCTATGACAGACGCGCCCATGCCCACTCCGTTGTCCGAAACCGAATAACATATCGCTTCTCCCCTTAGCCCGATATGAACTTCAATCTGTCCTTTCCCTTTCTGGGGCTCAAGACCATGCTTGATCGCATTTTCCACTAGCGGTTGTAGCAGAAGCTTTGGGGTGGCGGATTGCAGCACACGGGGATCCGTTTGAACCGACATCGTTATTTTATCGCCATATCTGTGAGTTTGAATCAACATATAATTTTGCAAATAGTTTACTTCTTCTCTGACGGTCGTATGACTATGGCCCATGTTCAGAACGTGTCTGAAAATATTGGCTAATGCCTCGATCTGATCGGCGATGATCATTTCCTTAGACTTGATAGCCTGCCAGCGGATCGATTCCAGTGTGTTGTACAAAAAATGTGGATTAATCTGTGATTCCAATGCGCTGAGCTTGGCTTCTTTCTCTTTCACGATGCTGCTATATTCCCTTTCAATTAGATCTTCAATTCTATGAACCATGTCGATAAAATTTTGGCTAATTCGTCCAATTTCATCGTTACCATTAGACGGAAGAGTGACCTTGAAATGACCAGCTTTAACCTTTGCCATCTCCAAGGATAATCGACGCAGAGGATTGATTATACTTTTCTTCTGCATGAGATAGAATATGAGACCTAGGAAGACACTGAGTCCGATCGAGATGGACACATACATATTAAGTAATTTCGTTTCATTACGGAGATCGGAGGAGGGAACGAACTGAACAACCTTCCATCCGACCTCAGGAATCGAATAGGAGAAGCCTGACCATGTACGTCCATCCATAGAAAAATGGTTGTAGCCTTCATTAACGGTATCGACAAAATTGGAGAACGGAAACTCGGAAGGAGATTTCCCCGGCAGCGTCCGATCAGTAGAGGAAATAATATTTCCATACGGATCGATGATTGAGATAGAGCCTTCTTCCCAGCGATTAATATCCTTGAATAGATTATATAAATAAGTTTCGTCAATCGAAATTCGAAGAGTAGCTAGTATGTGATTGTTTTTATTTAGATCATTAACTGCGCGAATAATAGATATGACGTTGGTAGGGTCCTTGCCGCTGCTAGCCAAGTGATTCAATGGATAAGTCGGAGTCCAGAAAGATTTTCCTTTCAGATCCGCCGCTCTCTTGTGAAATGTGGTATCCTCATTCGTGACGACTTTGCCGTATTGGTAGATGACCTCATCTCCATCACTAAGTGAGATGGAGTGAATATAAGGTCTCGATTTAATTAAGGAGTCGAACGAGAAGAACAGCTCACGTCTTAGTCGTTCGGCATTTAAATAGGATTTGTTCAAATAATAAATGGTCATTTCCTGAAGGTTTTTGTCTGCAAGCATGGCGACGGAAAGAAATTCAGTATCGTTAATCATTTGGCTAAAGTTAGTCTCTGTTTGCTTTAAGGTTTGATAGATAAGCTCATGTGTTTTATTGTCGATAACGTTAGAGGCTCTGCTGTTAAGAAAGAAGGCAGTAAACAGCAGGGGGGTTATCAAAAATAAGATCAGACTAAAAAGCATCTTGTTGGAGATGGATAAATATCGGATTTGCAAGTGGATGACTTCCTTCATGATACTCAAATGTAAGCGCTTCGTATTATACAGATTAAGTTCTAATTTCATATAATTCAAGTTTTGTTTGGAAAATCGTAGAAAATAAGGTGTAATTATAGCTACAGCGGAAAGCAACTTAATAAGACTTAAACGATTTCATAACCGTCGTAGAAATCACGTCATTATTGTAGTTTCAATTGTTTATGGTGTTGCCACATTCACGGTATGCTTTAGTAGTAATATAAAACGCTTTCAAAACAGGGGAGAGATTGTCATGACCAATCGGAAATTGTTCTCAATCGCTTTGGCATTGTTGCTGTGTACACTGTTTGTATCTGCTTGTTCGAGTTCGAACAACACAAAGAACGAAGGGAACTCAGCTACCGCATCACCTTCTCCTGCTTCGACACAAGCTGCTGAGACCCCGACGGAAGCTCCGAAAGATAAAACAAAAGTGAACTTTTATGGAAAAATCGTTGAGTATTCATCTGGTGAAGCTATGGTAGTTAAAATGCAAGAGCTTCTTCCAAACTTGGACATTAATGCAAGTCAGGTAGATTGGGGAAATTTATTGACTGTACTTAAGACCGGTATTGCCGCAGGTTCTCCTCCAGATGCGGCTGTATATTGGCCGATGCAGATGAAGCCCTTCGTGGACGCGGAGCAAGCTCTTGATTTGACGCCTTTCTTAGAAGAGAACGGTGGAGAGTGGAAAAATAGCTTCGAGCAGGCTTATCTGGATCAAGGTAAGTATAACGGAAAATATTATGCACTTCCCATCGATGCCAATTACAGCATGATGATGGCGAATGCGGATTTGTTCACAAAAGCAGGCATTGAAGTTCCGGATGGCTCATGGAGCTGGGATGAATTTATTGCTGCTTGCAAGGAGCTGAAGGAGAAATCAGGAGTTTCTCCATTCTCCGTGAGCAGCGATCTGAATCCGTGGCTCATTCGTAACGGTATGCTCAGCCTAGCAGCTGACGACAACAAAGTGGAAGACCTAGCAAATGGTAAAATCGAAGCGACATCTGATTACTTCAAAATTCCATTACAAAAATCAAAAGAGCTCTATGACGCGAAATATTGGTACCCGGGTGAAGGGGCGTTAACACTATCTCGCGATGAATCAAAGGCTGCCTTCATGCAAGGTAAAGTAGCTATTCTAGGAGAAGTATCCGCTTTGTTCGCTTCCATCCAGAAGGATGCTGGTTTCAAAGTGGTGCCGGTAGAATGGCCGCATATGGGGAAAACAAGCTTGTTTAACGGTGGAACCGATGGTCTATTCATCCCCGTCAACACGGAGAGTCCTGAAGAAGCCATACAGATGCTGAAGGCGTTCACAGGACCCGATGTTCAGCAGATTCATGCGGATGCTGGTTTCATAACCGTAAACACGACTGTTAAAAGCGCAGACCCTAGTGTCCAAGCGATGGCTGTATTCGGCAAAAACTCAAGCAGCCTCGAGTTCTTCAACTATTCAGCTAAAGTAACTGACTATATGGCCAAAGAAGCGCTTGCTGATTACGTATTAAACGGAAGCGGGGACAAAGTGCTTCAGAAGCTGGAACAATTAAGACAGGAAGCTGCTAATTCGTAACCTAAATTTTGGGTATGAGGCGTTCAGCCTCATACCCAATTATTCTTAAGGAGTCATGCATATGAGCGAACTCAAAAGCAGTACACGCATCACTTTAACAGGGGTCCTATTTCTTCTGCCGGCTTTCTGTTTTGTACTCTTTGCTATCTTCATACCTACGGTCTGGAATATGATTTTATCTCTTCAGAAATGGAACGGGTTTAAGCAGAAAAGCTGGGTAGGCATAGATAATTACAGGCAGTTAATACAAGACGATAAATTCTGGAAGTCCTTATACAATTCTACCTATATTGCAGTCGGCTCAACACTGCTCGGTGTAGCTGTGGGTCTATTGCTCGCCATCTTGCTATTTAAGGTGGGGAAATGGGAAGGAGCCGTTTTCAGGCTTGTGTTCTTCATGCCGGTAATGCTGCCCCTTGCTCTGATAGGACTGCTGTTCACATTCGTCTACAATCCGGAGATGGGGCTGCTGAATCAATTCCTAGTATTAATTGGTGCAGGTAGTTTGAAGCACGCTTGGCTTTCAAATCCCGCAACGGTCCTGATATGCATTACGATCGTAGGCGCCTGGCGCGTTTTCGGGCTGACAATGATGCTTTGCTTCGCAGCCATTCAGTCGATTCCCGCTTCCTTGTTCGAAGCAAGTAAGATAGATGGTGCAAGCTTCATTAGACAGGTAGTTAGCATCATCCTTCCAATTATCAAGCCAATTATTCAGCTGTGTTGTGTGTTTACCTTGGCGATATCCTTTAAGACATACGATCTCGTCTGGGTTATGACCAAGGGAGGACCTGGAGTTTTATCCCAGACCGTTCCAATCAACATGCTCAAAACAGCATTTACGTACAATGAGTTTGGGTATTCTGCGGCGATGGGCTTTATCCTGACTGTGGTTGTCATGATCATTACGGTGATCACTCGTAAAGTGCTCGGAGGTGAGAGCCATGAATATTAAAGGTGATTTGAGGCTAGCTCTCAGCAGCCGAGTGATTTTGTTCCTTGCTTTCTTCCTGACGGCGTATCCGATTATCTTCGTCATGATTACAGCCGTAAAGTCGACGAAAGAGTTTTATACGAACGTCTGGTCTTTACCACGTCATTATGCTTGGTCCAACTTTTACGATGCATGGGTTACGGCTCATATCGGACAATACTTCCTGACCAGCTTCATAGTCGTATTTATTTCCGTGTTATTGATCGTTATTTTAGGAGCATTAGCCGGATACGCGTTAGCTAGACTGAATATTCCATACGCAGAAGTGATCACTTTCTTATTCATGTCAACGTTGATGCTACCCTCTGAATCGGTCATCATGCCATTGTACCTGATGATGAGCAAACTCGGTTGGATAGGCGGTTATGAGACTCTTATCATTCCTTACATCGGATGGGGTCTCCCCATAACGATTTATATTTTGAAAAACTTCTTTACCACCATCCCTAAGGAGCTGCTGGAGTCCGCCCGAATGGATGGCAGTGGTGAGACAAGAACATTTGTTCAAATTATCGTACCGTTGATGCTCCCAGCCATTGCAACCGTGTCGATCTTTAATCTCGTAAGCTTCTGGGGAGAATTGATCTGGGCAAACACAACATTGTCCGTATCATCGACAATTCGGACGCTGCCGATGGGAGTATTGGCCTTTCAATCCCAATTTGCAACAGATTGGGGGCCGCTATCCGCTTCGATGTGTATTGTTCTAATCCCGCTTATCGTATTTTTCATGTTCGTGCAGAAATACTTTATTCAAGGGATTACAGGTGGATCGGTTAAAGGATAAGCTACTGAAATATTGTCGAGCCGCAGGATGATCCTTGCGGTTTTTTTAGATTTTAATTATGGGTTAAAAAGATAATTATAGGAAGAGGGCAGAAGCGGCCGTAATCTTATCTAGATTGCTCGTAATAAGCAAATTGTTAAATCCTTAGGTGTTTGGAAGTTAACATTTGAAAATGGGATGATTTTGGGCGAGAGATGTCCAGGATCATCTTGTTTTTTTATGATCTGTTTCTTTTCTTGCTAGTTATTATGTTACGATAATAATAAGTCAAATCCTATTATTTATAGTTACCCTTCATCGAACTAAATGGAGTAAAAGGAGCGACAACAAATGAAAGATCTAAGAATTGAACAACTAGCTAAAAATCTTATTCAATATTCTGTTAAGCTGCAACGAGGGGAAAAAATATTAATTGAAGTGGATGGTTTAGAGATTCCATTGGCCAAAGAATTGATTAAGCAAGCCTATGTTGTCGGTGGGCTCCCTTTTCTATTAATAAATAACCATGAATTATTGAGAGAGTTACTAATTGGATGTACAGAGGAACAAATCATAGCGATGGCATCCTACGATTTAAATAGAGTAAACGACATGCAAGCCTATATTCTCATTAGAGCTGGCGAAAACATGAGTGAGTTAAGTAGTGTTTCACCTGAGAAAATGGGACTATATAGAAAGCACTATTTTCAAAAGATCAACGGTAGACGTTATAACCACACGAAATGGTGTATTGTTCGTTATCCCAACCATGCTATGGCTCAGCAAGCGAACATGTCTATTGATGATTTTGAAGATTTATATTTTAATGTATGTAATTTAGATTATTACAAAATGGATAAAGCGATGGACAATCTAGTCATGCTTATGGATAAAACAGATCAAGTAAGGATTACGGGACCAGAGACGGACTTGGAATTTTCGATTAAAGATATGCCTTCATTTAAAGATGCTGGTATTATGAATCTTCCCGATGGAGAAGTGTATACAATGCCTGTAAAAGATTCGGTCAACGGAGTAATATCGTATAATACGTCGTCACTCAAATAGGGATTTACTTACGACAATATTCGTTTTGAAGTCAAGGAAGGTAAAATCATTCATGCTACGGCAAATGACACAGACAGAATTAATAAATTACTGGATACGGATCAAGGGTCACGATATTTTGGTGAATTTGGGATTGGTCTTAATCCTTACATTGAAAATCCAATGAAAGATACTTTGTTCGATGAGAAGATAGTCGGCAGTTTCCACTTTACACCCGGTTGTGTTCCTGCTAGTTCTCCTGGAAATGAAAATTGGTCCGAGCTGCACTGGGACATCGTCAATATCCAAAGACCTGAATATGGTGGAGGAGAAATATGGTTTGATGATGTGCTAATCCGTAAAGATGGGCTATTTGTTCCTGAGGTTTTAAATGGATTAAATCCAGAAAATTTAAAATAATAAAAAATTTTTAGAAAGGTGTTGATTCGCTATGCGTTTTCTCATGTTGACATTAACTCTCTTTATTGCTGGATGTCAGATGGACAATGTCAAACAGATAAGCAATGAAAAGCAGCAATCAACTCAGACGGTGAATAATGATATGGACAAGCTGAACCAAGCACTGTTAACTGCTACTGAGCAAGGAGATAAGAATCTTATAACAAAGCTTTTAGTGGACGGAGTGGACATTAATGCTGTTGATAAAAAAGGTAGAACGTCTGCTATGATCGCCGTGCACACGAATCAACTGGAATTATTCAAATTTTTGCTTGAGAAAGGGGCTGACATAAATATTCGTGATGAACGTCTGGATAATCCACTTCTTTATGCAGGAGCAGAAGGTATGCTTGATTTTGTAAAGGTGGCTATTGCCGCTGGAGCAGATACTTCAATTGTGAATAGATATGGTGGTACTGCACTCATTCCTGCTGCAGACCGAGGTCACGTTGCTATTGTAGAAGAACTTCTTAACACGTCCGATGTCCATGTTGATCATGTCAATAATCTCGGTTGGACAGCTCTACTCGAAGCTATCATACTTGGTGATGGTGGTAAGGAACATCAAGCTATTGTACAGCTGTTAATTAATCATGGTGCTGATATTAATCTTGCAGATTCTGATGGAGTTAGTCCCTTACAACATGCGAAAAATAAGGGTTATAAAGAAATGATAGAAATGTTAATGAATAAGGATGCTAAGTAGCAAAAAAATTCTGTGAGAAAAGGAAGGACGGATGACATGTTTAATGCTTCATATTGGTTGACGAACATAAGATTAGAGGAAGGCTATAAGATGGAAGAAGGGCAGGTTGCTGGCACTCAAACGAAGGTTTGTCAGATTCGAATCGAAGACGGTTCTATCGCTGAGATTAGTGAGACGGTATCGGAGCAACACAGTAACCTTTTAAAATACGATTGTAAAGAGCTGCTAATGCTGCCATCTTTTGAAGAGGCACATATCCATTTGGATAAAACATATTTTAATGGACCGTGGAAAGCGGTGAAGCGTATATCCAGTATTTTCGAACGGATTGAAGAAGAGAAGATATTACTGCCCAAAATATTACCTATGGCAAAGCAACAAGCCGAAAGTATCTTGACACTTATACAAGGCTTCGGTTCAACACATGTCCGCAGCCATTGTAATATCGAGCCTGTCAGTGGACTGCACCGTTTAGAAGCAACTTTGCAAGCTTTGAACACGTTCTCTGGCAAAACTTCCTATGAAATTGTAGCTTTCCCGCAGCATGGACTGCTTCGTTCAGATTCCGTCCAACTTATGAAGCAATCTTTATCAGAGGGTGCCACGCATGTAGGTGGAGTTGATCCATTTACGGTGGATGGAGATATAGAGAAGTCATTACAGACGATGGTAGAACTAGCGGTTATGAATAATTCTGGAATCGATCTTCACTTACATGAAGGTGGTGAAGCAGGGAAGCAAACTTTAACGAGGTTAGCTGATCTGACAGAAGAAGCTGGACTGCAGGGGAAAGTGACAGTTAGTCATTGTTTCTGGTTTGCAAGTGCGCAGCCACAAGATTCGGAAGAGCTGGCTGAACGGATGGCATCACTCGGCATGTCGATTGCATCTACTGTTCCGATTGGAAGAACAATGATGCCGCTGCCGATGCTCCATAATAAGGGCGTAAAAGTAAAGCTTGCAACGGATAGCCTAACTGATCACTGGTCACCTTTTGGAAATGGAGATCAATTAGAGAAGGTGGGACGGTTTGCAGAATTATATGGATATAATGACGAAAAATCATTATCTCAGTCTCTGGGATTTATTACAAGCGGGGTAACACCGCTCAACCAAGAAGGCGAGCAGGTGTGGCCTAGGGTAGGAGATAAAGCGAGCTTTGTATTGGTTCATGCAAGCTGCTCTGCGGAAGCGGTAGCACGAAGGTCTGAGCGTCAAGCGGTATGTAATGAAGGACGCCTCGTGAGTGGTTCGATTTAATAGGTTCAGATGTTTATTATAAAAATGGGGAAATTTGATTGAAATATGGTAAACTTATCTCAAAAATGATAGGGAGAGAATAGGATGTCTGATCATGACGAGCTGGCTGAACAAAGACGCAAAAATTTAAAACTCATTCAATTTAGTAAAGATGATCAAACTCTAGTTGAGTCAGATAAGCCTAAGGAAACTTTTGCTGACGTAGGCGGTCTGGAGGACGTGAAGAAGAAAATCAGGATGAATTTCATACTGCCTCTGAAGCAACCGGAGTTATTCGCTGCATACGGCAAAGCAGCTGGTGGAAGTCTTTTGTTGTTCGGACCACCGGGTTGCGGCAAAACGTTTTTGGCACGAGCAGTAGCTGGAGAGATCGAAGCGAATTTCTTACATATCGAGCTCCAAGCCATTCTTTCCATGTATGCAGGTCAAAGTGAACATAACCTGCATGATATTTTCCAGAAGGCAAGGGAGAGTAAGCCATGCGTTATCTTCATCGATGAGCTGGATGCAATGGGAGGAAGCCGTCATCAGATGCGTCAGCATCACGATCGTATGCTTGTTAATCAGCTGCTGCTGGAGCTGGACGGCTTGCAAGCAGAGAACGATAACGTGTTTGTAATTGGCGCGACGAATACTCCTTGGTATCTAGATTCTGCGTTGCGGCGTCCAGGTAGGTTCAATCATCTTGTGTTTGTACCGCCACCAGAGGAAGCTGAACGCGAGATGATTCTTCAACTTAAAATCTCGGGTAAGCCGACGGATTCTATTAATCTAGCAAAGATTGCAGCGGAGACGAAGTTGTTTTCGGGTGCCGATCTAGAGCAAGTAGTGAGTGATGCTGTAGAATTAGCCATGGAGCGCACCTTCGAAACAGGGGAGATTCAACCGATCACGCATGATGATTTGAAGAAGGTGGCGAAGTCCCGGAAGGCAACAACACTGGATTGGTTCTCGACGGCGAAAAATTATGCTACTTTTAGTGATGTAAACCGAGATTACCAAATTGTTCTAGACTATCTAAAAAAGCACGGAATCAAGTAACAGGTCGGAGAACAGGAGGTCTGTAGCTGTGGAAAAGAACTCCAGTCAGGCGGCCTATGCAGCAGTGTATCAGCTCATCGAATGGAAACGTTATAAGGAAGCTCTTGTCGAAGCAGAACAAGTAATGCGACAGGAGCCGGAAGATCCAAGCATATATGCTCTTATTTCACATATTTATTTCTTAATGGATGAATACGAGAAGGCGTTGCATTGGACGGAAGAGACGCTTAAGCGAGAGCCAGAGCAGGAGTTAGCCTGGTATGTACGTGTCGGTGTCTACTACGAGACAGGGAAAGATAAGGAATTTAATGAAGCACTGCAAGAAGCCATGAGAATTGATCCTTATGAGGCCGTTTACTACTACTTTAAAGCAAATAAGTTAAATAAGCAGGGGAAATTCGTTGAGTCGAAGGAGCAACTGCTGTATGCTTTAGAGCTCAAACCGGAAACTCCGCTTTATTTGGCTATGCTGAGTTACACAGAGGCGTTGCTAGGAAACTTTGCGAATTCAGCTAGATTAGACCGGCAGGCGATTCAATATGACGCCGAAATGCCATATGTCCTCTTATATTTGGCATGGGCTGCAGGTCTTCGTGGGGATTACAAGCTTAAAGAGACGTACATGAAGAATGCTGTTCGGATAAATCCAGATGATAAACAGTTTCAAGATGAATACTTAGAGACGCTTCAGCAAAGTGAAAAGATGTTTCGTGTATTTTTATGGCCTACCAAAATATTACGCAAACTGAAACCGTGGCAAATCTTAGTCTCATGGATCGTCGCATGGGCATTATTCAAACCACTCATTATCCTTTTCCTTGTGCTTTATGTGCTAGCACATTGGGTAACGAAGTGGATTGTACATGTGCGAGTGTTCGGATGGCGGCGAAGAGGTTCGTAGGATCTGAAGAAGCAAAAGAGGAGACTAAGAAATGAATAATAAATTTAATCACACGCAATACCTGGTTAGGAAAAAAGTCCTCACTCTAGTAGGAGCAAAGTTTCATATTTACGACAACAGCGAACAATTGATTCTGTTCTCGCAGATGAAAGCTTTCAAGCTGAAAGAGGACATAAGGTTGTACGGCGATGAAACGATGAATGAAGAGTTGATTACTATTAAGGCGCGAAGTGTTATCGATTTCTCAGCGACCTATGATGTGGTCGATACCGTGACCGGAGAACGGATTGGTTCATTGCGCCGCAATGGAATGAAATCGATTCTTAAGGATGAGTGGGTTATTCTAAACCCAAAAGAAGCAGAGATCGGGCTCATCAAGGAAGACAGCCGTCTGATGGCGCTGCTTAGAAGGTTTCTTACCAACTTAATTCCTCAAAAATTCAATGTGGTAATAAATTCTAAGCAGATAGCCATCTTCGATTCGAATTTCAACCCTTTCGTCAGCAAGCTGAATGTGGATTTTTCACTGGATACTGCCAATCAGTTGGACCGAAGATTAGGTCTTGCAGCCGCTGTGCTGCTGCTTTCGATTGATGGGAAACAGGGATAGATTGAATGAGGGTAAAGACACTGACTCGTCAGTGTCTTTTTTCTTACAGAGTGATCAATAGCTTATATTAATACCTCATATCAATACCTCATATCAATACCTCATCAGAAAATGGGCCTATATAAATAAGTTCATCATCTACAGCCTTATACATTTCTAACCTTTCAGTACCGTCATCATTTTGAAAATATACGAGATTTCACCATCGAGCAAATCATAAATTCTTATTGACTAGCAAAAACTCAAGAAATTGAAGAAAGAATGAGCTAATTGCACAATCTAGATATGTTTGAAGCTAATACCTCGACAGTAAAGGAGTAGCTACAGAGGAAAACAGGTGCTATAAATTAGAGCCCTCTGGTTTGATTATGATGGGGATTGTTACGGTGAAGGTTGTGCCTTGCTGAGGTATGCTCTCTATGGTGATCGCTCCGCCATGATTATGTACTATATTATGTGTGATCATAAAACCGAGACCTGTTCCCGTTTCTTTTGTCGTATAAAAAGGTTTACCAAGCGCTTTTATTTGATCCTCCGTCATTCCGCAGCCCTCATCCTTCACGCTAATCTGAGCTTCACTTTCTTTTGAGAGGGCATGAATATGAATGATGCCGCCGCTGCTCATTGCTTCAATCGCATTTTTAAGCAAATTAATAAACACCTGCTTCAACTGATTAGCCTCACCTTTAATCCAAATAGATTGTTCGGAATAGACTGGAAGGATCTCGATATTTTTTAGAGCTGCTTGTCCGTTCATTAATATGATCACTTGATCTAGGAGTGGTAAAAAATCCATTGGTTTACTGATATGCGCAGCTTGGGGCTTGGATAAAATCAGCAACTCGTTGACGATGAATTCAATGCGTTTCAATTCTGACTCGATAATGGAAAAATAATTATCATTTTTGTGCTCGGATGAGCGAAGCAACTTCATAAAGCCGTTAATGGCCGTAAGTGGATTCCGGATTTCATGGGCAATTCCAGCAGCTAGTTGACCTGCAGTAGATAATTTTTCGGATTGCATAAGCCGTTCATCTTCGAGCATTTGCTCAGATATATCTTTGAATATTCCAACGACCGCAGCCTCACCATTGTATGAAATCGGTAATGAAAACCCGTCCACGTATTTCTGCTGGCCATTTAAACAGTTGATCAGATAGCAGACGGAGCTAATTGCTTTATTGCTGTAAAACTTCGTTCTTCGATCGGCGAGGACTTCATAGCTAGTAGTATCTACAAAACTGTTAGTAGACATTCCCAGCACTTCCTCAAGGCTCGATGCATGAATTAATCGTAAGCCCGCAGGATTCACATACTGAATAATTCCAAACTTAGTAATAAGTACGGTTAAAGGCAATTCCTCTAGCAGCTGTTGGAAAGAGTCCTCTTTTTTAACCAAATTGAATTCGGTATGTTGTAACCGATTCTCCATTTGCCTCATCACGGTCTTATTTTCGAATTGTGTAAAATAATATAGGGGTGCACCAGTGGCTTCCCGAATGATAGAAATAGTTATATCTAGTAATAAATAACTTCCGGATGGGTGGGAGTATTGAAGTTCGAAACGATGCTTAACGATGTCCTTGGAGTGTAAGCAATTTTCAACCAGGACAAATTTATGGACTTCTTCAAAAAAGGTACGAAATTGTTGAGAGGTTGAATTTAATTCGCTCTGATCATACCCCAAGAGATTACATAATGCTGCATTCAATTTCAGGAGGGTTCCGTCGCACGAAACAAGTGCCATACCAATTACAGCTTGTATAAAGGCAAAGTCATAACTTTGGACTTCATTTGTTAGCACTACAAGTCTCCTCTCTAAGTCATTTCAATGATGGGGTTTATTCATATTATAATCGCTAATGAGAAATCATCAATGATTTTTCAGGCAATTTATGTGAATTATTAAAATTTGTGGTATATTGCAAACACTTATAATCGGTGTTTTAGATATATGGCATGGACGTTTTATCTGAATATTTCAAGTTGTAATGAAACGACGGCGAGGATGATGGTTCCAACAATAGTGAGAATTCCGCCTATTTTGCAGCTCAAAAAATAGAAATCACTAGGTTCAGGATCCTGAGTCCAAATCCAGCGAAGCGAGATAAGAAAGAGAAACCTTTGAAATTTCTCATATCGATACCCACACCATCCATAAATCATAAGAGCGAATGATAAGCAGAATTCGAAGAGATTACCTTGCTTAAAATGATACATAGGATAGGCAGCTGTAACTAATGAACTAGGAGAGTATTAGAACATTCAAACTGACAATAGCTGCTCACCTGTTTATCGGAATAATGTAAATACGTTTGTTAGATCGGAGAAGAACGGGGGGCTACTTATGACTAAGCTGCTACTAACCTCTAACGGTTTTTATACAGAGGATATTAAGAAGAATTTTTTAACACTAATTGATAAGGAATTCAGCCAGTTGAACGTTGCGATCATTACAACAGCATCCCTGCAAAAAGAGAATAATAGGTACGCACAAAAGGCAAAGTGAGGAAGGGAGATTTGCGTACAAACCTCCATTGTTCTTACATAAAAATTAACGATTAAATATCATTTCAGCAATTTTTCTATATCCTTTTGCGTTTGGGTGAACCAAATCTTTAGACCAAATCGTGTTGTCACTAGCCATAGGGTGATTCCAAAAATCAATATGATCTAAATTGTACGCACTGCTAAGAGATAGAATAACCTCATTTGCTTGTAATAACTGTTCTTTTAATGCTTGTTTTTTTTCCTGTGGTAAAGGTAATCTAGTAGTAAAGTCAGGAAGATTTCCTAATATGATGGCAGCACCTGACTTGCTTAACGTATCAACTATTTGTTTCATTTCGCTCTTATATTCATCGAGATTCCAACGGCCTTTTAAAATATCATTTGCTCCTGCAATCAGAGTAACCAAGTCAGGTTGCAAAGCTAAAGCTTCTTCAAGTTGCTGTTCGCGAATCTCTTTTGATATCAACCCACGTTTAGCTAGATTGGTGTATTTTAAAGCGGGCTCGTGCAGCTCAGCAAAGTGTTCAACCCAGCTTTTTAAAGGGACTCCCTCAACCTCGTCACCTATTCCTTCGGTAAAGCTATCACCTATAGCTACATAGTGGTTGTACATATCAGACACTCCTTATTTTAARATAATCTATTAGAATAGTATAAGACAGGTTCGGATAAGAAACCTTCCCCAACATGTTAATACATGACGTCTACGTTCTGCTTAGAAAAGGTCAGCCATGCACTCCGCAATCTGAAAAACCCTTTAAACTCCATAATATGGTGGTTTATTTGGTGTGTACTTTAAGAGTATAACAAAATTCAATCGTATCAAAAAGCTTGACTTGACAATCAATTAGCTATTTTTATCCTATTTGACAATAGGGAAGTTCGATGTTGTGGTTCTTATGCGCGGACAGCATGGTAGATTGATAGCCAAGGACAATAAAGTAGCTGATCGTCGATAAGATTCTCAATATGTCCTATAGTATCCTGTTTATTAATAGTGTGATTTTATTCACATATTAATATGTTCTAAGATGCTACACTTATTTTGCAAGCAAGGCAAAGAAGGAGGCATTCTAACATGCAAGAACAAAAAAAAGAGAAACTAATAGTGATTGGTAATGGTATGGCTGGGATAAGTACAGTTGAGCAAATTCTGAAACTAAGTGATTCGTTTAATATTACGGTATTCGGTAGTGAACCACATCCTAACTATAATCGTATTATGCTTTCTTATGTTCTGGAAGGTAGCAAGACGGTCGATGATATTGTCTTGAACGACTGGAACTGGTATAAAGACAATCGAATTACGCTGCATACGACAACGACGGTGACACATATTGATGCGGAAAGTAAGCAAGTGACTACGGACAATGGAATGACGGAATCTTACGATAAGATCATTATTGCTACAGGATCTAACCCGTTTATTCTACCGATTCCTGGTAGCGACAAAGAAGGCGTAGTAGGTTTTAGAGATATTAGCGACTGTAACCAAATGATAGATGCTGCTAAGAAATATAATAAGGCTGCGGTCATTGGTGGTGGACTGTTAGGGTTAGAAGCTGCCAAAGGACTCGTGAATTTGGGCATGGATGTAACGGTGGTCCATTTGATGGAAGATATTATGGAACGTCAACTGGATCACAGTGCTTCGTCAATGTTACAAGCGGAATTGGAACGTCAAGGCATTAAATTCGCTATGGGAAAACAAACCTCTGAACTTATTGGGGGGGATAGGGTAAGTGGATTACGTTTCAGCGACGGTAGTGTATTAGAAGCGGAGCTTGTTGTGATGGCGGTGGGTATTAAACCAAACATAGCGCTCGCCATGGCTAGTGGTATGGAAGTAGGAAGAGGTATTGTTGTAGATGATTATATGCGTACTTCATTTGAAGGTGTATATTCTGTCGGTGAGTGTACGCAACATCGGGGAGTATGTTACGGGCTCGTAGCCCCGTTATTTGAACAAGGACATGTGTTAGCTAAGCATATTTGCGGAGTAGAAACATTACCCTATGAAGGTTCTATTGTAGCAACAAAGCTTAAAATTTCTGGTATCGACGTATTCTCAGCAGGTGAGTTTGTTGAGGGACCGGAGCACACCGTGATTGCTGCAAAAGATGAGTGGAAAAGAACCTATAAGAAAGTTCTTCTTCATGACAATATCATTGTCGGAGCTGTCTTATTCGGAGATGTAACTGAGTCTTCTAATCTGCAAAAGTTGATTAAGCAACATTCCGAAATGACAGATGATGTTTATAATACAATCATGGGTACAGGATGCTGCGGTGGTGGAGCTAAGAAAAAATCCTCTGTAGAAACAATGTCTGATGATGAGATTGTTTGTGGATGTAATGGTGTAACTAAGAAAACAATTATCGATGTTATTACGGATCAGGGTTTAACGACGGTAGATGAAATTAAAGCTTGTACAGGCGCAACCCGTTCGTGTGGAGGATGTAAACCAGTTGTTGAGCAAATACTGCAGTATGTTCTTGGGGATGGCTTCAAGATTTCTTCGAAACAAGGGATTTGTGGTTGTACTTCACTCGATAGGGATGAAGTAGTAGCAGAGATTACGGCGAAAGGTTTAACAACGACACGTGAAGTTATGAATGTACTTGGGTGGAGTAACGCGGAAGGCTGCTCTAAATGCCGTCCAGCAATCAACTACTACTTGGGTATGATTTATCCAGAGAGTTATGAAGACGAGAAAGAATCACGGTTTGTTAACGAACGAATGAACGCGAATATTCAAAAAGACGGGACATACACTGTTGTTCCACGGATGTATGGTGGCGTTACGACACCGAAAGATCTCAAGATAATCGCTGATGTTTCCTTAAAATATGATGTCAAGGTCATTAAAGTGACAGGTGGACAAAGGCTGGCTCTGATCGGAGTCAAGAAGGAAGACTTACCTAAGGTATGGGAAGAACTTGATATRCCTTCAGGTTATGCTTATGCTAAATCGCTGCGTACGGTCAAAACATGTGTAGGTTCCCAATTCTGTCGATTCGGTACACAAGATTCCATGTCTATGGGAGAACTTTTAGAACGTAAATTTGAGCGTCTCGATTTACCTGCCAAATTTAAATATGCTGTGAATGGTTGTCCGAGGAACTGTGCGGAAGCATGTACTAAGGATATCGGTATCGTCGGAAATGATGGAGGCTGGGAAATCTTTATTGGAGGTAATGGAGGGATTAAGTCTCGTATTGCTGATAGCTTCTGTAAGGTTAAAAGTGATGAAGAATTGATTGAGATTTGTGGAGCAATTATGCAGTATTATCGTGAAACCGGCAAATATTTGGAGAGAACTTCGGAATGGGTAGAACGGATAGGCCTTGAACAGATTCAGTCTGCGATATTGGATAATCTAGATAACCGTAAAGAACTCGTTAATCGAATCGAAATTGCGCTACAACAGGTGGAAGATCCATGGAGAAAGATGCTTAATGATGACAAAACTCGTACAGCTCTTTATGAAAATAATAAATCTGCAATTTTAGTGGAATAACCCATTAGTGTGTTGAATGGAAAGGGGAGAGATCAAATGGAAATGACAACTAATTATTATTCTATTGGTTCAATTGAGGAGTGTTTAGTACAAGTGGGTCGAGTTGTGATCATTGAAGGTCAGGAGATTGCTTTATTTCGTACTTCGGATGGGACTGTATACGCTTTGGCAAACAAGTCGCCACACCCTAAGGGAGGACCTTTGGCAGAAGCGATCGTATCTGGACATTATATCTACGATCCCTTATATGACTGGAAGATTGATCTAACGAGTGGAGCAGTGCAAGCACCTGATACAGGGCAAGTCACGACATATCCTGTTATTGTGAAGAACGAAGATATTCAAATTGGCATTTATGCATAACAATTCATCACATGAAAAAATAAATAACGAGAGGCATTTAGGAGGTAGTCCGCTTGTATACACAAAGTGTAGAGACCATGGTAGAGACGGCGGTTAAGAAAAAAGAAAAGATGAACGAAAGTGTATTTCGCTATACAATTGCTGCTGTATTAGCGGGTGCCTTTGTGGGAATTGGGATTATCCTAATTTTCACATTAGGTGCCCCATTAGCCGCAATGAAGTCACCTTATCAATCCCTCGTTATGGGGGGATCCTTTGGAATCGCACTCACGTTAGTCATATTTGCAGGTTCAGAGCTATTTACTGGTAATAATATGTTTTTTACGATGAGTACATTAGCAGGTAAAACAACCGTGAAGGATACACTTAAGAACTGGAGTATCGTATTTTTAGGTAATTTACTAGGTGCTTTGGTGCTTTGCTTATTGGTTCTAGGTGCGGGGCTGTTCAAGGATATACCTGCTGAACACCTTATCTTTACGGCAGTAGCTAAAAAGATGCAACTACCCGTAATGGAACTGTTTTTTCGAGGGATTCTTTGTAACTGGTTAGTATGTCTAGCTATTTGGATGTCCATTCGGGCCAAGGAGGATGTCGCTAAATTAATCCTCATTTGGTGGTGTCTATTTGCCTTTATTGCGAGTGGTTATGAGCATAGTGTGGCTAATATGACGCTATTAAGTATTGCTACCTTATTACCGAATCACCCAGAAACAATATCTATTGCTGGATGGTTGCATAATATGATCCCTGTTACTATTGGCAATATTGTTGGCGGAGGTCTGTTCGTTGGTATGGCATACTGGGTTATTTCCCCAGTTCGAAAAAATAAGAAATAAAACATAATTGTTGGAATTTAAAGAGTTTGTTAAGCGGCGATCACTTCTCGGTATTCTACCGGAGAGAGGTCGCCTAATTTTTTCTGGAATCGCTTTTTGTAACCTCGAAAGTCCTCAAACTTTTCCCCCAGCCTGAAACTTTCGTACCCAGTTAACAATCCAAAAATAAGCCCGATCATAATGAACTTGCCGAACAAAGACGCAAAAATTTAAAACACATTCATTTTTAGTAAAGTTCGATGGCGAAAATTTATGCTACTCTTCGTGATGTGAATAGAGACTATCAAGTCGTAATGGACTATGTAAAGAAGCACGGAATCAAGTAACTGGATTGGAAACGGGAGGTCTATGGCTGTGGAAAAACATTCTATTCAAGCAGCCTATGCAGCAGTACATCAGCTGATTGAATGGAAACGTTATTAGGAAGCTTTAGTCGAAGCAGAAAAATTACTGCGACAGGAACCAGAGGATCCGGACATCTAAGCACTATGAGACAGAGAATGAAAAAGGGTTCAACGAAGCATTGCAGGAAGCTATGATCCATATGAAGCCAATTATTATTTCTTTAAAATGAATAAGTTAAATAAGAAGGGGAAATTCGTTGAGTCAAAGGAGCAGCTGTTACATGCCTTAGAGCTCAGACCAGAAACCCCGCTATATTTGTCTATGCTGAGTTACACAGAGGCGTTGCTAGGAAACTTTGCGAATTCAACTAGATTAGACCGACAGGCGATTCAATATGACGCCGAGATGCCATATGTCCTCTTATATTTGGCATAGGCTGCGGGTCTGCGCGGGGATTACAAGCTTAAAGAGACATACATGCGAAACGCGATTAGGATTAATCCAAATGATAAACAGTTTCAAGACGAATTGTGGGAGTCAAATGGATGAGTGGGTTATTTTAAATTCAAAAGAAGCAGAGATCGGGTTCATCAAAGAAGATAGCCGTCTAGTGCCAATCAGTTGGACCGAAGATTGGGTCTTGCGGCCGCTGTGCTGCTGCTTTCGATTGATGGGAAACAGGGATAGATTGAATATTGCTAAAGACACTGACCCGTCAGTGTCTTTTTTTTTATGTAGAGTGAGCGATTGCTCACATTAAAACCTCATCAGAAAACGGGCCTATATAAATAAATATCATCATTATCTACTTCGTAAATGGAACGTGCATAAATATCAATAAGAGTCTCTTCTTCTCCTGCTTCATTTGTATAAATGTACAGGCACTTCTAGGCTCACACCCACATACAGTAATACTTAGCTCAAAGCGGAGACTTCCGAACAGCTAAGATCAGCTAACACTGAAGGGGGTGGCTGGAATGCCTGGATTTTTACCGCAATAGCTGTATTAATTAAACAGCTAACCTTGCTTGTAATAGGTCCAGACCGTCAGGTCAGTGCTAGTGAGGAATCTTTGATTCCGAGAGTCTTAATTTTAACAAGGTGGGTGTTTTAATGTATAAACAAACATTACTATGTAACGAAATTAATAATAGAATGATTGAAATCAATTACTACTTAGATTTTTTATACGGTGTTGAATGTATAAATACAAAAAATATGATGTTGAATGAAATAAAATCCAAAATATTTCAGTTAAATTATTTGATATACCAAATAGAGATGAACAATAATCTATCTAGTCAATTAATACAGAAAAATGAGATACCTGTTACTACAAATGAATTTTTAGCATCAAATCGGCCTAGTGTTTTATTGATATCGATTGATGCTATGAGACCTGATATCGTTTTTGAAGCTGAGAAACATGGAATAAAATTGCCTAATATGCGTACATATTTTATAGAAAATGGCTCATATGTCAGGAATGGAGTCGAAGGAGTATTTCCGACAGTAACTTATCCTGCTCATCAATCTATTATAACGGGTACAAATCCGTCGATACATGGTATTTACAATAACAGGGTATGGGATCCTGAAGGTAAGCATTTGGGGGCTTGGGAGTGGTATGTATCTAATAAAACTACAAATTTATGGGAGGCTGCAAAGCAAAAGGGGTATCTTTCGGCAAATGTAGGTTTTCCAACTTCCGTAGGTGCTCATGCAGATTTTAATATTCCAGAATATTGGAGAGATAAAACGGAGCTTGATAGTAAAGTTTTAAATGCTGTTAGTTATCCTCAAGGACTTGTAAAAGAAATGGAAAAGGTAATTGGTAGATACCCAAGTTATGACTTTTCACTAGAGGGAGATCGTAAAAGGTACGACGCAGCCTTGTGGCTTATTGAAAATAAAATTAAACCTCAAATACCACAAAATCCATTTTTTATGACAGCATATTTTGCAGCATATGATGAGTATGCACATAAATATGGAACCTTCTCTAAAGAATCATTGAAGGCTTTAGAAGAGATTGATGGCATGATTGGTAAACTAGTAAAAGAAGTTCATAAGATAACAAATGATAATGTAGTTGTAGCTGTTGTTTCAGATCATGGAATGGTGGATAATATAGCAAATATAAGCCCTAATACCGAACTATATAAGGCAGGCCTGATAAAAATAGATAAGAATGGCAAGGTGATAAATTGGGATGCTTATTTTCAAAAAGCAGAAGGTTCAGGACAAATAAAACTCAAAGATCCTAATAATATTGAGGTGCGCCATAAAGTAGAAGCGATACTGAACAAGCTTAAAGCTGATAATAATAGAGGTATTTTAGAAGTAATGACTGGTAAGGAAGCAGAATTAAAGCTTCACGGGTTTCCTGAAGCGGATTATGTATTAATAGCTAAACTCGGATATCAGACAACAGAAAATATTACAGGAGATTATATTACAGACAAATTATCTGATAAAGCTACTCATGGTTTCCTTCCTCAATTCAAAGAAATGAAATCTTCATTTTTTATTGAGGGTAAAAGTATACCTAAGAACAAAGATATTAAAGAGATGAAGATCGTTGATATTGCCCCGCTATTAGCTAAACTTATGGGATTTAATTAGATAACATAAATGATATTTCTCAAGAGGGGAGCCCCCCAGAGAGGTGGGCTTAAAATTAGAATGTGTACTCCTTTAGCTTACACTGGCCACATAACTTCCTATTATCCAAGTGAAGCGAATCACGTTCTCTTTGCGAGTTTGATTCTCCTCACGAAGCTTCTCTACAGCCGCTTCCATCTCCGCAATACCTTCCTTCAGATCCTGTGCATAAGAACACCCCCGATTTCTGCACATACACAGGGAATCGAGGGTGTAGTTGTTTCTATACTAACTTTATTTCATACGAAGCATAGCTGTCCACAAATCATTGCTCTCATAGCCGAGGCGCCATGCGCCAATTCCTGCTAGATCGTATTTCTTAGCAATGTTAATACGAGCTTTTACTGTTTCCTCAGTTTCTGCCCAGAACAGATAAGTGAATCCATCCTTAACATACTGGTATTTCATTTGTCCGGATTCTGGATCGAACACGCCGGTTGCACCTGTGTCCGAAATAAGTGTAGGAATCTCTTTCATATAAACAGCGCGATTGTCTACGAGCTTGCCTGTACCATCCAGCTTCCATTCCCGTACGTAAAACGGAATACCCAGCATTAGTTTGCTGCGCGGGATACCGTAATCAAGAAATTGCTTTACGCCTTCTTCAACCCATTTTAGTCCTGCGACTGACCCGGGAGTATCACTCCCTTTCCAGTGCTCATCATAGGCCATAATGTAGATCGTATCAACAACTGCTGCGAGGGCGGCATGGTCATAAGCGGTTAGATGATTCCAGCTAACGCTGCCTCTGGGCAAATCAATTGAAAGTGTTAATTTCTTTGCATGCAAGGCATTAGCAAGTTCAGTCACGAAGGCAGTGTAAGCCTTGCGGTCATTGCCTGCTACTTCTTCGAAATCGAGATTTACACCGATAGCCCCGATTGCGACTAGACGATCAACGAGCTTGCTGATGAATTGCTTCTGAGCAGCGCTATTCGCCAAAAATTCTGTCGTCATTTTACGGTTGAACTGGTTATGAACGAGTGGCATCACTTGAATGCCTTTTTCTTTTAATGTAGTTACAATTGCAGGGTCAGACATATCTTTGAGTGTTCCGTCAGCTGCGGATAACTCAAACCAAGTTGGAGAATCGATTGAAAGTCCTTGTGTATTCGCGACATGATTTAATATCGTTGAACTCGCAGAGCTACCGTTCCAACCCAAGTACACTAAGCTTTTGATATTGCTCCAATAGATGCGACCGTCAGCAGTACGAACGGTGCTGTTAGAATAGATTTTCGCATAGTAGAGAGCGCTTTTCAGCGAGCTGTATGTTTTCAACTTTTTGTCATTCTGGTAGACGCTTAAATAGGGAACTCCTGACCACCAAACCGAACCGTTATAGACAACCTCGGAATTCACATTTTTTTTGGCGAACTCAACGGCAGATTCTAGACTTATGAATGTTTTAAGAACAGCGCCGTATTGCTGTACCGTATAAGCTTGAACATTAGAATGAACGACTGCACTGGAAGCTGTATTTACAACCTGACTGTTTGCAGTTGAAGTAGAAGCTTTAATAGCGTCATACAGATAAGAGTAGAGTTTATCTCCACCAACAGATTGACCATCAACGACTATTTGATAGACAGGCTTTGCTGCACGCTGACTTTTAACTTGAGCATCCGTCAGGTTGCTCCAAATCCACGAATTCGTTTTTAACTCCATAATGTGAACGTTGCCCCACTTTTTGGCTTCCTTTTTGGCAGCATCGAGCGTGGTAAACGACCAGTTAGGTAACGTTTTGTCACCTTGATAAAGTCTGAATTTCGCATGACCCTCGTACTTCCAGCCAATGCCTTCAAGATCTCTGATATGTACATTAGACAACGTCTTAGCAACTGACAATGCCTGCTCGTATGTACTAAAATCTGATTTTGCTATCGGCTTACCGCTCTGATAAACCTTATAGCGAGGGAAGTTATCCCACACCCAGCCACGACCAGCAATCGTCTCAACATGGGAATAATTGAATGATTTGGCATAGGCGATAGCTTGTGATTCTGTTGCAAATTCTTTTAGTGCTTTGTCATTCTGATAAACACGGTATTTCGTCATCGCTTCAGATGTTGCTGCGTCGATAGTGCTTATTGTCACCGTCATCAAAGTTTGGCAAAGTAAAACTAGCAGTAGTGCTGTACTTATCTTTCTTTTCATACGTTTATTCGACACACTCCTCTCACAGTCTATCTATTAGACGCAAAAAGAGGAGGGAGGTTGCTAGAATTGTGTGAATATTTTTGATGTAATAATTTCCAGTGGATAAGTTCTTATATATTTATAAAAAAAGCACCCGTCAGCTGCCTCATCACATTGATGAAGAGCAACTAACGAATGCTTTTGTTGCGCATAATTATTTGTTAATCAGCTATATCAGCCCAGAATTCCTCGTCCGCGTCAAGTTTAATATCGGAGCGGAACGTACGGCGGTTGTATTGTTTATACATGTACTGCTCGATTGCTTCTAACAGATTTGCTTCAAGTAGGTACTGGGATCGGCCGTTCACCCATACTTCAGCCGTGAAACCATATTCCTCTTCCCAGGACAATTGTACTTCTACATCCGTAGCATTTACCCCACGACGTTCAGCCATATGAATACAGACAGCGTTAATGATTTCGTCCGTATAAATTCGCATGATTAGTAGGGTCTCCGTTGGTCTGGCGGGTTACGCTTGCTGCGGAGGTATACAAAAGCTACACGAATGATCATTATGATCGCGAATATGGCAAGCATATTAATCATGAATCCTAGAATGTTGCCGAAAGCGCCTAATCCACTGAACATGCTTCCGAACAATAAGCCGGCCAAACCGCCGACCATTAAGCCTTTCATTAAACTGCCGCCGCTGAAAAATCCAGGTTTAGTCGCGCCAGCTTTTGCTGGTGCTTTGGTGCCGGGATTCGATTGAGTAGCACCATCGGATTTCTTTGGTGTAGTAATACTTTGTTTAGGTGATTTAATGCCGCCACCGCCACGCGGTTTAGCATCAGCATATTGGCCAAACCCTAATGTGAAAAATAACGCAAATGCAATTGTTAATAATAAACCCTTTTTCATCTGTAAGTTCTCCTCCTGATTTTCCGTAATACAAGCATTGCTTACACATTAAAATACGGCTAATATAGACGAAGGTTTCAATTTTTTTATTAACCTATGTGCCAAGGTAGAAAAGTAGTCGTACGATTTGGACAAACTCATTTATATTTTCATTGCGAATCGAGAACTGAGGTCTGTGATTCAGTGTCAGTCCGTTTACGCGTAATAGGAGGGATAGCATGCAAATGTTTCCTGTCGCTTATGTTTCCTATTTAGTTGAGTTTCATGCAACGAGAGACTATTTCGAGTGTCATGAGCTGCTGGAGGAGTATTGGAAGGAGCACCCTGAGGACCCGCTTTCTGATACTTGGTTAGGGTTAATACAGCTTGCCGTTGGGCAATATCATGACCGTCGCGGCAATCAGCGTGGTGCTGTGAAGATGTACACCCAAGCGAGCGATAGGCTCCAAGCATCTCCACTCCAAATGCTTGGATTAGATAAACAAAGCTTGCTGGAGCARTTGAACGCAAGAATCAGTGGCTTAGAATCAGAGGCTACTATGATTTACTCTGATATTAATTTTCAAATTACAGATGAACATTTAGTGCAGTTATGCGAGCAGCAATGTATAGAGCGTGGATTAGTATGGGGCATTACAAGTCAATTAAATGATGATTCCCTTATTCATCGGCATAAGTTAAGAGATCGTTCAGACGTAATAGCGGCGAGACAAGCAGCATTTTTAGCCAAAAAAAAGGAGCGAGACGACTTGTCTTAAAGTCGTTTCGCTCCTGTTCTATGATTTCTAGTTTGCATCGAGTGCATCTACTAAATGCTCCAGTTCGCCAGTTTCAGGATCAATAAGTAGTCCATGAACAAGAATGTTAGCTGGAAGTAAGGGATGATTGCGAATAATACTAACGGTATTAACAACACTGTCCTTTATGTTGTCAAATCCAGTAAGCCAACGCATAAGGTTAAGTCCTGAATGCTTAAGTGTTTTAATGGTATCTTCGGCAACGCCGCGGTCTACCATATGCTGAATAATTTCTTCTGGGTTAATTCCAGTCATACCGCAATTGTGATGTCCGACAACGAATACTTCGTCTGCTTGCAGCTCATAGACCGCTACGATTATGCTCCTCATAATATTGCCGAAGGGTTGAGTGACGATGCCGCCGGCGTTTTTTATAATTTTGGCGTCACCATTTTTTAGGTTCATAGCCTTTGGAAGCATTTCGGTTAAGCGTGTATCCATACAAGTAAGGATGACCATCCGTTTATCTGGAAATCTGCTTGTCGCATATTGTTCATATTCTTTGTTGGCAACGAATTGTTTATTGTGATTTAAAATTTGATCGATGTTGTTCACTTGCTTATGCCTCCCTAGTATGTATTTGTTTATTTGGCTTAGCTTATAAATCGAAGGTTAGTCGTATAAATTTGATTGTCGCTCTTCAGGCTGTAGCTGTTCCGTGAAGCATCGTAATCAACGCGTAATTTCGGTTCATAATAAACTTCATGACGTGGCTCGTAATAGAAGGGAAAGGGATTCCCTTGAGACAGCTGATCATCTACCGAAGGCTCATCTATAAGCTGTAGGCTAGGTACACCGCTGACGACACAGCCGCAATCTTCTGTATCGTGGAGCAGCTTAAGCAGCTTAGTTCCGTCACTTAAATAGGGAGCTAGCCGATCTTCAGCCGTTTTAGAAAATGTAATGTGCATTTGCAGTACCTCTCTTTCTTAAAGCGATGTTGCAGTTTTATTTAATTAGGTTTAAGTTGATTATAAGGATTGTAATAAGTAAGATCAAGTTAAGTTCAAATGAATGGATTTTGAATTTTGTTACATAGGAAAGGTGGAATAATGATGACTATACAACAATCAGAAGCGCTGCAAAGCTTTAGAGAAACGGTACGCAAAATTAAAAGCTACGAGGAAGCGCTCGGTGTCCTCTATTGGGATCTCAGAACAGGTGCGCCTCGAAAAGGAATGAATAACCGCTCAGAGGTAATCGGTGTCCTATCTGGCGATTTATTCAAGGTGTCTACTTCACCTGAGCTTGGGGAATGGATGTCAAAGCTTGAAGATCGTTCAGTCTTCGAAGACTTGTCAGAAATCGATCAACGTCTAGTGACGGAGACTCGTAAAGAGTACGATCGCAGCGTTAAAATTCCACCGAAGCTTTATCAAGAATATGTCGTGCTTGCCTCGCAGTCCGAATCGAAGTGGGAGGAAGCGAAGGGAAATAATGATTATGCAAGCTTCCAGCCTTATTTGGAAAAAGTCATTTCCTATTCGAATCAATTTATTGATCTTTGGGGGGCAAAAGCTACTCGGTATGACACCTTGCTAGATCAATATGAGCCTGGTATGACCGTCGCTGAGTTAGATCGTGTATTTGGGGGCTTGCGTAAGCAGCTTGTACCGCTTGCATCTGCAATCGCAAATTCTGAGCACCAACCAGATACTTCATTCCTCAGCCAGTCTTACGATAAAGCTGCCCAGAAGGCATTTAGCATGCACATATTAAAAGAAATGGGCTTCGACTTCGAAGCAGGGCGGCTGGATATAAGTGCTCACCCATTTGCAACTGGACTTAGCCCTGGTGATGTCCGTATTACGACACATTACTTAGAAAACGATGTAACAAGTGCACTTTTTGGTACGATTCACGAAGGCGGTCATGCGCTTTATGAGCAAAATATTATGGATGAGCTTATCGAAACAACTCTGTGCACGGGTACGTCTATGGGCATTCATGAATCACAATCCCGCTTCTGGGAAAATGTAATTGGACGCAGCAGACCGTTCTGGGAACGGTATATGGGCGGATTGCAGGAGCAATTCCCTGGTCAACTCGATGTGTCTGTTGATCAATTCTACAGAGGCATAAATGTTGTCCAGCCTTCTCTAATTCGAACAGAATCGGATGAGCTCACGTATAATTTACATATCATCATCCGTTATGAGATGGAGAAGCTTATTTTCAATGAAGGCGCGAAGGCCGCTGATTTGCCAGCGATTTGGAATGAGAAGTACAAAGAGTACCTTGGGGTGACACCACAGAGCGATGCGGAAGGCATACTGCAGGATGTGCATTGGTCGGGTGGAGCATTTGGTTACTTCCCATCTTATTCACTTGGCAACATGTACGCTGCACAAATCGCGGATACGATGGAGCGCGATCTGCAGGGCTTCTGGTCATTAGTAGGAGAAGGTAATCTACTGCCAATTAAGCAATGGCTGACCGAACGTATTTATAAGTACGGTAAGCTAAGAACGCCGGCTGAGCTCATTCAAGGCATAACAGGAAAGCCGCTTGATCCACAGTATTTAGTCTCTTATTTAGAAAAGAAATACAAGGATATTTATAAGCTGTAAGCATAAGAAGGCTGTCCCGGAACGTCACATTGACGATCTGGTGGCAGCCTTCTTTTTTGTACGGCTATTCACCGCCTAGGCTCTTGGTGCATAGGCTGAATGACAACTATAAAAGTGAAATAGCGGGAGGGATTGGAAATGAATAGACGTGTTCTTGTGCCGCTGCTGCTTGCAGTAGTGCTCATCGCAACAGCTGCACTTGCAGGCTGCGGCAAAGGAGATTCAGAGAAGCAAACCGTTCGAATCGGAGAAGTAACGCGGTCGTTGTTCTACGCGCCCGAGTATGTGGCTATTGCCAAGGGATTTTTTGAAGAAGAAGGGCTTAACGTAGAATTAACGACTACGCCAGGCGGAGACAAAACGATGACTGCTTTGCTCTCCAATGTAATTGATGTTGCACTTGTTGGTTCGGAAACATCTATTTACGTCAATCAGCAGGGTACGGATGATCCAATTATTAACTTCGCACAATTGACTCAAACAGATGGGACATTCCTAGTAGCTCGCGAGGCTGATGACAATTTTGATTGGAATACATTAAAAGGTAAAGTGTTCCTCGGCCAGCGAAAAGGTGGCATGCCTCAGATGGCAGGAGAATTTGCTCTGAAGAAAAAAGGAATTGATCCTCATGCTGATTTGGAGCTCATTCAAAATGTTGATTTTGCCAACATATCTGCTGCATTTGCATCAGGAACTGGCGATTATGTTCAGCTATTTGAGCCAACGGCATCTATTTTTGAGAAGGAAGGAACTGGTCATGTAGTAGCATCCTTCGGTACGGAAAGCGGGAAATTGCCTTACACCGTATTTATGACGAAAGAGAGCTATATGAACAAAAACAAAAAGGTCGTCCAATCCTTTACGAATGCTATCTATAAAGCTCAGCTCTGGGTTACCAAAAATGATGCGGCAACGATAACGGATGCTGTAATCTCCTATTTCCCTAAAGTAGACCGTGATATCCTAATTAGCTCAATCGATCGTTACAAGCAGCAAGGCTCCTTCGCCTCAGATCCAATTATTGATGAAGCGGAATGGAACAACCTGCTTGATGTTATTTCCTCCGCTGGTGAGCTGAAGGAACGTACGGAGCATAGCGAGCTAGTGAATACCACATATGCCGAAAAAGCGATTAAAGCGGTGAAATAAAAGAGGTGCTTGCATAATGAACGTACCGGTGCTTGAGCTGCAGAAGTTAACTCATGTTTATGTAAATGAAAAAGGCGCCTCGCTTGCAGTGGAACAAATTGAGCTGACCGTATCACGTGGTGAATTCGTCAGCTTAGTAGGACCGAGCGGCTGTGGCAAGACGACGGTGCTTAGTTTATTAGCAGGTCTATTTCCTCCAACAAGCGGGCAGGTGCTGTTGAATGGTGAGCGTGTCAATGGCCCATCGCCCAAAGTAGGTTATATGCTGCAACAAGATTTTTTGTTTCCATGGCGAACCATTAGAGACAATGCTGCTTTAGGTCTTGAAATAAGCGGCCGCAGAACGATTGAGACGCTTCAAGCTGTTGATGACTTACTAACAGAGCTGGGTCTTCCTGACTCAGCCCATCGTTATCCGCATGAGCTGTCAGGTGGGATGAGACAGCGAGTCGCCCTAGCTAGGACGCTTGCAACAGAGCCTGAGGTACTGCTGCTGGATGAGCCTTTCTCTGCATTGGATTTGCATATTAAGCTTCAGCTTGAGGATTTGGTTCAGCAAACGTTAAAGAGGCTGGGCAAAACAGCTGTACTTGTGACACATGATCTAGCAGAAGCGGTTGCGATGAGCGATCGTGTCATTGTGTTAGGACGAAACCCTGGACATATTCGATGTGTATTGGAGATGCCGGAGGATATTCGGCAAGCATCGCCACTGGATGCTCGGAAGCTTCCAAGCTTCCAGCCTATTTTTGAACGGCTATGGGCGGAGCTTGATGATGAGGACAATGAAGGGGGAGGACGCGTTGGATGATCATAAGCGGATGAAGCAATCGAAAGCGGATGACCGAGATATCGCGTCTATAACCGGTATTCAAGAGGATCGCCGCGACTGGATGGTGGAGCTGCATAATCGGTTTAAGCTGCGGAGGCGCCGTGTTACTGCTGCTGTAGGCGTGACTCAACTGGTCATCCTGCTCCTTTTTATAGGACTCTGGGAGGCAGCTGGACAGAATAAATGGATTGATCCGCTCTTATTCAGCTACCCATCAAAGCTATTTCGTTTATTATGGGAAATGAGTTTTGACGGCAGCATTTGGCCGCATGTCGGCATGACGGTCATGGAGACAATCGTAGGCTTTGCGTTAGGCACATTACTCGGAACAGCCATTGCCGCAATACTTTGGTGGTTTCCATTTTTATCACGGGTATTCGACCCTTATTTGGTCGTTTTGAATAGTATGCCGAAGGTCGCGCTTGGACCTATTTTTATCGTAGGGCTTGGACCGGGTTTTATGTCTATTGTAGCAATAACCTTATCGGTTACGGTGATCATTACGACTTTAAATATATATAATCGATTTCGAGAGATTGAGACGGGCTATGTAAAGGTTGTTCGCTTGCTCGGAGCCTCTCGTTCGCAATTGTTTCGACTGGTTATTTTGCCAGCTTCATTTCCGGTCATCATTTCTACGTTGAAGGTGAACGTAGGGCTGGCGTGGATAGGTGTTATTGTTGGGGAGTTTCTCGTGGCACAGGTCGGACTCGGTTATTTGATCATTTATGGCTTTCAGGTGTTCAACTTTACGTTGGTGCTATCGACTTTAATTGTTATTGCAGCTGTTGCGACGGTCATGTATCAGCTGGTAGCTACTTTAGAGCGGCGTTTAACGGAAGGCTGGCGCGAGCGATAGCAATATTTTTGTGCGAGCATTATGTAAATAAAGAAGAAGCCCCTGACCTTGAATGGTCTTGGGCTCTTTAGGATAGATAGAAATGAACGGTTCCTAGTAGGATCTTCAGAATCTTGATGATTAACTTTTACAATAACTTATTCAATAATAGATGATGTTAAGTATTCAGTTTTTTGCGGTTCTGATCTGCTATCGTTAACATTGCCACGTAGAATGGCTGGAGATTGAATTTTTTTCCGAACTCAAATTTATATGAGGCTGTTTTTACGTTATTGCTTTTGAAATAGGGCGAAGTTATGTAATGAATGGTTAGCTCACTATCATCGAAGCCAGTTCCAGCTGTTTCCATCGTCACTTCATAAATGGAATCCAAGTCGATTGAGGCTACTCTAGTCTTTTTACCGGTAACACCTTGATGGTCGATCAAAATAATACGTCTATCAGAAACAATAAAGGTATCGCGAATTAATCTAAAACCTGTTCGTATCTGTTCGCCAGACATGAGGTAGGCACCGTACTGACTTGCCAGCTCCCGAATTGGAAGCTCTGAGTAGTTACCGAACAATCCATTTAAAATACCGCTCACATTGAATCACCCCTTCATTTACAACTATTTAAGATTATTACTATCTATCATCATCTAGCCCTGCTTTTTTAATGTCGTATTTGAATTAGACTGGATTTCATACAATCAAATCCACATCAAATCGGTGAAAATTGAATTAGACTGTATTTCATCCAAGCTAATCGTGCATTTTACAGTTAAAAAGTCTTTTGATACCTATTAGATTGTATGTATTCCATTCAAAACATAGGATCAAGAAAAAATCAGTTGTTTGATTGGATCATATCCATGCTAATCACTCCACCCCATACGTTTGTTGAAAGAGCTGGATGGTAGCTAATGCAGTGATTTTATATATGATTTTGTATTCCAGAACCACTTTTAAGCACGAATCAATTACTTATATACCTCATATAGATGTAAGGAGACGCAGCGAATGAGTGTTAATATCCCAGTGCTATTAAATATAATCATTTATATGGGACCACTTAATCAACATTTGCCTATGTCCTGCATACACTTTAAATGAATGATTGTATGGAGGAGGTTAAATCAATGACTATTGCAGATAAACAGCTGCATTACAGAGAAATTATCACTAAAGCTGTCTGCGGAAAAGGTCGTAAGTTTTCCACTGTAACCCATACCGTAACGCCGCCTCATCATCCAACCAGTATCCTGGGTGCATGGATTATCAATCATCAGTATGAAGCGGTTCGTTCGGGCGACGGCATTGAGGTGATCGGTACTTACGATATCAACATTTGGTATTCGTACAGCAAAAACTCGCAAACAGACGTAGCAAAAGAATCCGTACATTATGTTGAGCACGTCAGTCTCTCCTATGTAGATCCAAAACATCGGACTTCTACTGAGGAAGTTTCTGCCGACGTGATTCAGGAGCCTAATTGTATCGAAGCGAATATTTCTTCGAATGGCTCAGGAGTCGTTGTACGTGTCGAACGTGAGTTTTCGGTAGAATTAATAGCCGAGACTAAGGTTTGTGTAGCGGTAGTACCAGGCGGTTGCGGTGACCTGGATGGCAAGGATTTGGAGTTCAGCCTCGGCGATAACGATTATGAGGATTTGGATCCAGATCTGGACGATGATCTTTAAGCAAGCGGGCTGCTTTGCTTTCAGGTTATCATATGCTGCGGAAGCAGTATATTCGAGGGCGAAAGCCCTCTTTTTTTTTCTTATTTTTTGAAATGGATCAGGATTTCTAGTGCAAGATGAATCTTATTGGCAGGATGAGTGTGAAATCGAGGTGACATCTAGATGTAATTCGCGTGATGAGTGGAATAGTGATTATTGGGTATGTAATTGATGGAATGAAAATAGAGGGAATTGAATGAATTAATTGTGATGAAATTGATGGGATGAGATTAGAGGAAATTGATTGAATTAATTTATGTGAAATTGATGAATTGAAATTATTGAAAACTGATGGAATGAAATTAGATAAAATTGATTGAAGAAAATTAGAAAAAGGCGGGTAGCGCGATGGCTTCGACGTGGATATGGTACGGCAATTATGACCGACTGGAACGGATCGAATATTCGGAGCGCTTAGTTCGCGATTCAGATCTCCGAAAAGCCCAATCGTTTAATGTGCAGTCTTGGTCTGCTGTTAAAGATGGGGATGCTGTAATTTCGTTGTCCGATACGCGTTCGATCGATAACCGTTTTGGTCTTGTGTGGGTGTTGAACGCAAGCAGCTCGAAGGTAGCGCATATGTCTTACGAGGAGAAACAGCGTATTTGGCAACGTGCTGGTTTACATAGTGGAGTTACTCTTGAGAGTGAACGGTTATATCGCGTAAGTGTAGTGAACTTGGAGCCAGTTGAGATACAACGCGTTGATGCTCAGGGGAGAGAATTCGGGGGAAGCAGAGCAGGGAGTGAATCGAGAAATTGGAGAGTCGAAGAGAGCAGGGAGGGTAGTGAATCGAGAAGCAATGAGAGAGAAATAAATCGAGAGGTTAGTGAGGCAAGAAGCAATTGGAGATCTAACAGTGGTGTTTTACAGGAGAGATTGGGTACTGAGGAGGGAGTTGTTGAAAGACGTGTAGGTAGTAATCCTATGAGTACTTGGAGAGCCCAGAGTGGGGCGCAGCAAGCGAGCGAGGATGTTGGGCAGAGCATTGGGCGATGGCCTGAGGATATTGTTCTGCGGCGTGTTGTACGCACCGCCGTGCAAGCACTCTACGCGCTAGGCCTCGATATCGGAGAGGCCGAGGTCGCGCTAGGCGGGGACGGGCGAACAGCCGTCCATGCAGTTTGGCCGAAGCTGAGGGACACGAAGCTGCAGGCGGTTGCGCTGCGCCGATTTGCTGCGTGGTACGCAGCAGTGAGAGCGGAGGGTGCGGAGAGGCGGCCGCTTCTTATAGGAGCCGATCCAGAGTTTGTGCTTGTGACGCCCAGCGGTAAGATCGCGTCGGCGTCACGTTTCTTTGGAGCTGGCGTCGGCGGGGCTGCGGGAGCCGACGCTATGCTTGTGGGACGACGGCTGCTCTATCCCGTCGCCGAGCTGCGGCCCGATCCGGCCGCTGACCCGGCATCGCTAGCCGCGAACATCCGGCGGCTAATGCTGCGCGCCGCCGACCGCATCAGCGACCCCGCTTTGCGCTGGGCCGCTGGAGCCATGCCCGTGCCGGGGCTAGCGCTCGGCGGGCACATTCACCTAAGCGGAGCGCCGCTTACCGGCCGCTTGCTCAGCCTTCTTGACAGCTACGCGGCTTTCCCGCTTGCTCTAGTCGAGGACCCCGCTGGGCGAGCTCGACGTCCCCGATATGGAACACTCGGGGACTATCGACTGCAGTCGCATGGCGGGTTTGAATATCGTACGCTGCCGAGCTGGCTTGTCTCGCCGGCAGCAGCAAAAGCATCCTTCGCATTGGCGCTCTTATGCGCCCGCGAAGCGTTCAATTTGACTTACATACCTGCTCTTGAGGAGCGGTATGTTGAAGCTTATTACACCGGCGATCGCACCGAGCTCGCCGACTGTCTAGATGGTATCGCCGCGTCCATTGCGGCGACTGCAAGCTTCAAAGAACTCGCGCCTTACATCGAGCCGTTATTTGATGCGGCCCTCCGTGGAAATACATGGAATGAATCCACTGATATCCGCGCGAAATGGCGTATAGCGCCTTATTAGCTTTGTAACTCAAAAATAAATACACTTTTTATTATTTGGACTATTATCGTTGAAACATTGCTATTTATGAGTTTTCCAACATTTTCCATGCTTTCATTTCGGGTCTAAATTATGTAACTTATTAATCTCAATCTCAAATTTCTTTACTAAAACCATTAACTTTAACTGGCTCTTAAAAACACAAGTACCTTTATTAATCTGTCAAATAAGAGGCAGAGATCAAATAGCTGCTTGTCTTGTTTGTAAAATCGTCTGTGACGTTGTCGGTAACATGAATATCCAACCAACCATGATTCTCAAGTGTAAAATAAAGTTGCATAGCATTTTCCTTTCAATTGCTATTTCTTACACGTCATTTTCTCATGACACTTATTGACTACAACTCACTCCCCAACCCAAGCTCCTTCAATATTCCCAATCTCAAACCACTCGCCGTCTACCATAAACCGACTATTGTTCTGATCGAGGCGGTCCAACACACCAATCACCTCAAGTGCTTCATAGGGATGATACATCCGAAGCTTGATCTGCATTCTGTGCTTAAGAGATAACTCAAGTGCTTGCGATACACCATTTTGTTGCTGCTCCTGCAATTTAATTTGCTGCCGGCGAATGTGGTTGTGACGATGCTCCTTCATTGCTTCGGTGTGCTCAGGCTGCAGCATTGTGCCGCCATCCCACATCAGGTTGCTTTCTGGAGTTAGTTTGTTCACTTTCACGCTCGTTCCCACCTTTACATTATCGATGGTTCCATTATATACAGAACAAACGTTCTTATTCTAGTCTTGACTTTTCATGAAACGGACATACTCTTTTAATGCTGGTTTAAGCTTCGGTTTTTATAATGAAAACATCAACCCCACAGTTGATCTATAGAACTAGGACAGACCCACAGCGATGTGGGTCCTTTTTTTGTCTAAACCGTATTTTACCTAAAAAATCCATTCCGTCCCGCTTAGTTTTCCTTCCTTTCAGCTTACTAAAGTTCCTCAAAGCCTAACCAGAATCTAATGAAGTCTTTTCAGATAGATTAATCTTTATAAGTTATCACTCTTAAATGTACTCACCTATTTCCTCGAGACGAGCATTTTTGGCAGCAAAAGGACAGCGAAAGCCGATTACGCTTGTAGCGCACACCTGTTCCGCTTGGTATAATGAAGTTCTACTGTTATCTATTATAGGAACGAGCCTCTTTTATAATTAGAAGGATTGGCCGTTAATTTTTAGGAGGACCTCATGTCTGAATATACGCCGATGATTCAACAATATCTTGCCATAAAAGAAGAAGCGAAGGACGCTTTTTTATTTTTTCGATTAGGTGATTTTTATGAAATGTTTTTTGAAGATGCAATAAATGCTTCCCGTGAACTTGAAATTACGCTGACGGCTCGAGGGGGCGGTGGCGATGAAAAAATTCCTATGTGCGGCGTTCCCCATCATTCTGCGGAAAACTATATAAGCAGACTTGTTGAAAAGGGCTACAAGGTAGCCATTTGCGAGCAGGTAGAGGACCCATCAGCTACCAAAAGCATTGTGCGCCGCGAGATCGTGCGAATTATTACACCAGGTACGGTCATGGAATCCAAGTCGCTGGAAGGCAAGTCGAACAATTTCATTACAGCCGCTGTCCGTTCAGGCAGCATGTTAGGCATTTCAGCATGCGATTTATCCACTGGCGAGCTGTATGTCACATCGTTTCCTGATCATTTGGAAGCGTTGATCGATGAAATCAACGTCTATCAGCCTGCGGAGATCGTTGGTGATACCGAGTTGTTGGACAAGCTGCAGGCAACAGCCGTATGGAACAGACAAGTACTCCTGACTGCTCGCGAGCCAATGGCAGCAGACAAGCTTACTGAACACTACGGCGCAGAGGAATTGGCGCAGCTTTCAGAGGCTCGTCTACGCGCTGTCAGTATTTTGACAGGCTATTTGGATGAGACGCAGAAGCGTTCGCTTGGACATGTACGGACAATAAGTACATATGAACCGAATCAGTTTATGATTTTGGATCATTATACGAGAAGAAACTTGGAATTGACGGAGACGGTTCGCGATAGAAGCAAGAAGGGTTCGCTCTTATGGCTCCTAGATCGTACACAAACTTCTATGGGGGCGCGTATGCTTCGCCGCTGGATCGATAAGCCACTGCTGAGCAGCAAGGCAGTAGAATCTCGATTGGATGCTGTGGAGACACTTTATCGCGATCTTATTTTACGAGATGATATTCGGGCTGAGCTGCAGCCTATATATGATTTGGAACGATTAGTAGGTAGAGTAGCATTTGGCAGCGCAAATGGCCGTGACCTTCAGGCACTGCGCAGCTCACTGCAGCGTATACCAAGCTTGTCGACGCTTTGTGAGCAGTCTGGGTCGGATGTACTTAAGAAAGTCGTAGACGGAGTAGATGATTGCTCGGACTTAGCAGATCTAATCGAGAGAGTGCTGGTTGATGAGCCGCCAGTTACCATTCGCGAAGGCGGACTCATTCGTGCTGGCCATGATGCCTACTTGGATACTCTTCGAGAAGCGAGCACGAACGGGAAGAAGTGGCTTACGGAGCTAGAACGCAAAGAGCGTGAAGCAACCGGCATTAAATCACTGAAAATCGGCTACAACAAGGTGTTTGGCTATTATTTGGAGGTGTCAAAAGGAAGTATCGCGATGCTTCCGGAAGGCCGATATGAGCGCAAGCAAACGCTGGCGAACGCTGAGCGTTATGTCACGCCTGAGCTGAAGGAGAAGGAACGTCTTATCCTAGAAGCGGAAGACAAAATGGTTGATTTGGAATATGCGCAATTCATTGAGCTGCGTGACCATCTTGCATTGCATTTAAGTAGGCTACAGCAAGCGGCAGCAGTCATTGCGGAGCTTGACGCTTATCAATCATTGGCAACGGTTAGTGCCGAGCGCAGATTCTCACGGCCTCGCGTAAATGAAAGCTTTGATTTGCATATTGAAGACGGAAAACATCCGGTTGTTGAAGCAATGATGGATGGAACTCCATTTATTGCTAATGGCACCTCACTCAGCAAGGACGAAGAGTGGATGCTTCTTATTACAGGGCCGAACATGGCTGGGAAAAGCACCTATATGCGTCAAGTCGCGTTAATCTGCATTATGGCTCAAATCGGATGTTTCGTACCGGCAAAATCAGCTGTCGTTCCGCTTATCGATCGAATTTTCACCCGAATTGGAGCTGCTGATGATCTAATTGGCGGTCAGAGCACCTTTATGGTGGAAATGAAAGATATTCAGATTATGACGGAAAAAGCGACCGCGAACAGTCTTGTTATCATTGATGAGCTGGGACGCGGGACATCGACTGGTGAAGGTATGGCTATAGCGCAAGCAGTCATTGAATATGTACATCATCATATTGGCTGCAAGGCTTTAGTATCCACCCACTTTCATGAGCTGGCACATTTAGAAGGATCATTGCCGGCACTTACAAACGCGCGTATGGCGGTCGAGGAGAGCGGCGACAATGTTACATTTTTACGCAAGCTGATTCCTGGTGCAGCGGATACGAGTTATGGTATTTATTGCGCTCAGCTAGCAGGTTTGCCGCAGTCGATTATTGGACGAGCATATGAGCTTCTTGAAGATGCTGAGCCATACTCAGTCCAGCCGTCAAGTACAGTGGATAAAAGAAAGCCTAACCTTGAAAATATTTCGTCATCTAGTTTGAATACACCAGCTTTTATAGAATCGAATGCAACACCTACTTCGTTGCCTAACTCATCCAATAATCCTGCTCCTGAAAATATAGCAAAGGAAACTGCAGGGAATTACGGTATCGTACAGCTTTCCATCTTTGACGAGCCTGCTGCTGCAAAGGAATTGGAGCCTGTTAAGAGGAAAGCGAGTCCGAAGGCGGAACAACTCGCGGAGCAGCTTCGCAAGCTTGACTTGTTTAATTTGACTCCGATGCAAGCGATGCAATGGCTGAATGATATGAAAGGCAAGCTGAACGAATAGTAGAAGCGAGAGGGGGAGTCGTAACGTATGGGAAAAATAAAGGTTTTAGATGAACAGCTCGCCAACCAAATTGCGGCAGGCGAAGTAGTAGAACGACCGGCTGCTGTTGTGAAGGAGCTTGTAGAAAATGCTGTCGATGCAGGCAGCACGACAGTAGATATAACGATTGAAGAAGGCGGCTTGACGCTTATTCGAGTCGTCGATAACGGCTTCGGGATTGAAGCATCCGATATCGTTACGGCGTTTCAGCGCCACGCGACGAGCAAGATTTCTACGAGCAGTGATCTTTTCAAAATAGCTAGTCTAGGCTTTCGTGGCGAGGCGCTTCCGAGTATCGCGGCAGTTTCTAGGTTGACCTGTATTTCTTCGGACACAACAACCGGTCTTGCAAGGCGGATCGTCATTGAGGGCGGTGCGATTACGACAGATGAACCAGCTAATTCGCCGCAAGGAACCGATATTACCGTTCGTGATCTATTCTATAATACGCCTGCTCGTCTTAAATATATGAAAGCTATTCAAACAGAGCTAGGCCATATATCCGACTATATTTACCGAATCGCGCTAGCGCACCCCGGTGTCGCTTTTACTTTTAAGCACAATGGAAATGTTTTGCTGCGGACACTTGGCACTGGAGACAGGCTCCAAGTAATTGCTGCTGTATATGGCTCGAGTACAGCAAAAGCGATGCTGCCCGTAGAAGCGGAAAATGCGGATTACGAGCTTCGCGGCTATGTATCGAAGCCAGAGCTTACGCGTGCGAACCGCAATGGAATAACAGCTATCGTTAACGGACGGTACATTCGCAGTCATGCCATTAATCAAGCATTGCTTCAAGCTTTTCATACGCTGCTGCCGATCAATCGCTTTCCGCTAGCTGTTCTAGAAATAGGTATGCATCCCAGCCTGCTTGATGTTAACGTCCACCCCTCTAAGATGGAGGTGCGATTCAGTAAGGAACCAGAGCTTCGTGCATTAGTAGAAGAGGCTGTCAAAAGCGTTCTGGGTCGTCAGCGCCATATACCAGGTCCTGAATCAAGCACGAGACAGGATCGCTCGAAGCCGCTGTTTGTGCAGGACGCAATATCCTTTCATCGCCTCGAACCGCAGTCGGAATCGTTTAAACCATTCGTGCCGAATCGAACAACTGGTTCAGCACCATCAAGCATGCCTCAAACTTCGCGAGAGTATATCCCTCGTGATGCGACGGAAAGACTGTATGCAACGCCTGTGGCTTCAAATGAACAGAACGTAACAGTGCGCGAGCAGGCTGCAGCTTGGGAGCAAGCTTCTACAGTGACAGACTTGTCATTTGCTTCATTGGCATCAACAGGCTCTGAATCATCTACAACAGCATCATCTGACTTGCCATTTGCTTCAACTGCATCAACAGACTCTTCATCAGCTTCAACTGATAAAGCTGAGCTACAGGATAGCCAAGCAGTAACGCAGCAAGCGAACTCCGATGAGCCGGCATTTCCAGAGCTTCACTGGATCGGACAGCATCATGGCACCTACATCGTGGCGCAAGCCGAGGATGGACTGTATCTTATTGATCAACATGCGGCACATGAAAGAATTAATTACGAATATTATTTTCGTAAATTTGGCAATCCAGAAGATGCGAGTCAACAGCTTTTAGTACCGTTTACGATGGAATTTACATCAGGAGAAGCGGAGCAGCTCCGAGGTTTGATGCCACTATTTGCACAAGCTGGAGTTGAGATTGAACCGTTTGGCGCACAAACCTTTCTTGTTCGTTCGTATCCAGAATGGATGCCTGCGGGAGATGAACAGGCCATACTTGAAGAAATGGCCGAGCTGATTATTTCAGAGCGCAAGTCCATTGACATCGCGAAGCTGCGCGAGAAAGCGGCCATCATGTGCTCTTGCAAAGCGTCAATCAAAGCAAATGACCGGATGAATCGTGAAGAGGGCGATTCATTGCTAGCAAGACTTTCGAGATGTGAACAGCCGTATACTTGCCCTCACGGCCGACCTATTATCGTCCATCTTTCTACCTATCAGCTGGAAAAAATGTTTAAGCGGGTGATGTCGTGATTGTGACAACTACAGCTAAGCCATCCCGTAACGCGATGGATCAAGCAGCGCGGTTAGCGGTGGAGCTCTCGGCTAAATTAGTTGCACGAGGAAACTTGACGGTCCGTAAGCTTATAACGCTCAGCACGGATGAGCGATTAATGGTAGTCACTGAGCAAGAGGTTCGCTATTATGATGAACAATCGGAAACACCGTTATATTTCCATCCAAGCATGGCCTTCGTACGTGTAAAACGACTGCGTAAAGGTGAATCAGACCCGCTCATACAGTTATCCGACTGCCGAGAAGGGGATAGTGTCTTGGACTGTACGGCTGGTCTTGCTTCTGATTCTCTTGTATTTGCATATGCAGCAGGCGAGAGTGGCAGTGTTGTAGCAGTGGAAAGTGAGCCTGTCCTTTGCGCACTTGTTCGTGAAGGGTTGGCAAGCTACGATACAGGCTTGGAAGATGTAAATGCCGCAATGCGGCGTATCGTTATGCGCAACGTTAATCATCTGGACTATTTGAAGACATTGTCAGATAGCAGTGTCGACATCGTGTATTTCGACCCAATGTTTCGCAGGCCTATTAATGAATCGAGCTCGATGGAGCCGCTTCGATCCATTGCAAATATGAACGCATTGACGCCCGAGGTCATCGAGCAGGCAGTGAGGGTTGCGCGTAAAACAGTAGTACTTAAGGAGCATCAAGCAAGCGAAGAGTTTGGCAGGCTCGGCTTCGAGCGACGGCATGTAAATACGTCCAAAATTGCATATGGAGTGATAGAGATTTGAATGAATTTATAGATAAAGAACAGCTAGAAACAGAACCTGCTGCTGTACGCAAACAGCCTCTTCTTGTGCTGATTGGACCGACTGCGGTAGGCAAAACTAGAATGAGCCTTGATCTTGCAAAAGCATGGAACGCTGAGATAATATCAGGTGACTCGATGCAGGTCTATCGCGGTATGGATATCGGTACAGCCAAAATCAGCCATGAAGAGCAAGAAGGAATTCCTCATCATCTTATTGATATTTGTGATCCTGATGAGTCCTTCTCAGCAGCAGATTTTCAAGCAGAGGCGATCCGTACAATTGAGCAAATTGCTGAACGCGGTAAGCTGCCTTTCATCGTAGGTGGAACCGGTCTATATGTCGAATCGGTCTGTTATCAATATCAATTTGCGTCTAACGGCTCAGATGAAGCTTTCCGGCAGGAGCAGGAACAGTTCGCCTTGGAAAATGGGCCAGAAGCTCTGCACCTCAAGCTAGCGGAAACTGATCCTCAGGCTGCAGAGCGGCTGCACCCTAACGACCTTCGCCGCGTTATCCGCGCTTTAGAGGTTTATCATATGACGGGACAGACTTTTACGGAGCAGCAGGAAGGTCAAAAGAAAGAGTCTCCTTACGAGCTTTGCATAATCGGTTTGACTATGGACCGTGTAAAGTTGTATCGTAGAATAGAGCAGCGGATAGATTTAATGATGGAGCAGGGCTTGGTGGACGAGGTTAGACAATTGCTGGAGCGGGATCTGCCTCCGCAGGCAGTTGCGATGCAAGGACTTGGTTACAAGGAGATAGCGGATTATTTGCAAGGAAACTGTTCTTTGGAAGCTGCCGTAGAACGACTGAAGCGAGATACTCGAAGATTCGCAAAGCGGCAATTATCATGGTTTAGACATATGAAAGATATTCATTGGATCGACATGGATGAAAATTTTCACAACAATTTACTGCTGATTCATGATACAATAGCAGGAAAGTTTCAAGTCAATCTTGAATATACTTCTAATCAATCTTTTTAAGACGGGGGTAACGTCCAATGAACAAATCAATTAATATTCAAGATACGTTTCTTAACCAGCTGCGTAAAGACAGCATACCTGTTACGGTTTTTTTGATGAACGGATTTCAAATTCGGGGCGTTATTAAAGCTTTTGACAATTACACAATCATTATTGACAGTGAAGGCCGTCAACAGATGGTCTATAAACACGCGATTTCTACGTATACTCCGCAGCGCAATGTGTCGCTTATGCACCATGAGCTTAGCGGATCAGATGCTTAGGTGAATACGTGAATACTGGTAAGTGAAACTTTCTCTTACCGTGCTACGTTTAACTAGATAGCGGCAGGCAAGAACAACCCGCTCCATGCCGGGTTGTTCTTTTCATTTCATGGCAAAAATAGAGTATACGGATACTGGAACAACAGGAGGGGAGTCGGCTATGGCTGAACGACCAAGTAATAAGACTGCAACGAAAACAAAAACGAAGACAAAAAAGAAAAAAAGGATATCAGGACGCAAGTGGTTTTATGGTATATTTTTTACCGCGGTTATCGCAATTGTGTGTGGAATAATCGGTTACCTTTTTATTATATTGAATGGTGAGCGATTGCTGGAGGAACACGGGGGTAAGCTGGATCTAGGAGAAACGTCGATCATTTATGATGCGAACGAAGTAGAAATCTCGAGACTCTATAATTTGCATGATAATCGTGAACTCGCGGAATTTAAAGATATCCCAAAATCGATGCTGGATGCGATTGTAGCAACAGAAGATCAGCGTTTTTACGAGCATTCAGGAATTGATTTCTTCTCTATTGGACGAGCTATTGTGAAGGATGTTATCGCGCGAAGCGCGGTTGAGGGCGGAAGTACGATTACACAGCAGTTAGCCAAAAACGTGTTTCTAACTGCCGATAAGACATTCTTCCGAAAGGCAACTGAAGCTTCAATTGCTGTCGCGCTTGAGCATCAGATGTCTAAGGAAGAAATTTTAGCAACGTATCTAAACCGTATTTACTTTGGTAAAGGTGTATATGGTGTGAAGAATGCTGCTAAATTCTATTTTGATAAAGAGCTTGTAGATTTGGAGTTGTGGCAAAGCGCAACGCTAGCAGGCATGCCGAAGGCGCCGAATCGCTATAATCCGATCAAAAACCCGGAGGATTCGATGAGTCGCCGTGCAGTCGTACTTAAACTAATGTACGATCAAGGAAAAATTACAGCAGCTGAAATGGAAGAAGCCAAGGCTGTTGTGTACGAGTTGCCTACTAAACACGAACAAAATAAAACAGATCTCTATCCGGCATTTGTTGATTATGTAATTGAAGAGGCAATTGAGGTGACGGGTAAATCTGAGGAAGAATTGCGGATTGGCGGATATAAAATTTATACGACGCTCAATCAGGATGCTCAGAAGGCAGTCGATACCGAGTTTAATAATGATAATAACTTTGAAGAAAGCAAAGACCCGAAGCGTCAGGTAGAGGGTGCGATGATTATTATGGATCACCGTGACGGTGCGATACAAGCAATGTCTGGCGGTCGTGATTATGTTAAGAAAGGCATTAGCCATAATCGTGTAGAGGTAAAACGTCAGCCTGGTTCAGCGATCAAGCCGATTATGTCTTATGGTCCTGCACTTGAAACGGGTAAGTACTACCCATGGACAGTGCTCGCAAATGACAAGAAATGCTTCTCTAATTACTGTCCTACGGATAGATGGGGAGCCCAATCCGTTACGATGAATCAAGCTTTGAAGGATTCACGCAACCTTGCAGCTGTATGGATGCTGAATGAAGTAGGCTTGAAGAAAAGCTTTGAGTTTGCAACTAAGCTTGGCATTGAGCTAGAGCCGGGAGACCGTAACTTGTCAATTGCTCTAGGCGGATTTACAGAGGGAACTACACCATTACAATTAGCCACTGCTTACAGCGTGTTTGCGAATGGCGGTAAATCAGTTGATCCTCATACAATCGTTAAGATTGTGGGCAAGGAGAAGACTTGGGATTATAAAGCTCCAGTGTCCAAGCAGCTTATGTCTGCCGAAACGGCTTGGTATATGACTGAGATGATGCAAGATGTAGTAAATGGTGGAACAGGTAGGAAGGCGGCTATTAATCGTCCTATTGCCGGGAAAACGGGTACGACTCAGTTCGGAAAAATGAGTAATAAAAATTCGGGTATTAAAGACGCTTGGTTCGTAGGTTACTCACCGGAATGGACGGCTGCAGTATGGATGGGCTACGATATTACAGATGATAAACATTTTCTGAAAACTGGCGGTTCTCAATCAGCTGCGCTGTTCGGGAAGGTCATGAAATCAGCTTTGAAAAATGAGCCAAAGTCCAGCTTCGTGAAACCGCAAGGTATCAAAGAGAATATACCGCCGGCAGCTATAACAAACTTTAAGGCCGTATTTGTTCCGGAAGAAATGAAGGTCCAGCTATCATGGGATCTGTTTAAGGGAAGCGATATTACGTATGCGGTATATCGTAAAGAAGCCTCGGAAAGTGATTTCTCACTATTTGTAGATGGACTTACTGAAACAAGTACAGTTGATATGAGTGCATTCCCAGGAATGTCCTACTCCTATTATGTGGTTGCGTATGATGGAACGAATAAGGTGGAAAGCAGTCAATCTCAACCGAGTACTATACAAATTCCGGAGACTGAGATAACCGAACCGGATATCCCAATGGAACCAATTCCAACTGATCCAGTTGAACCAACTCCTCCGATAGAGGGGGACGGTGATCAAGGAACGACGGAGCCTGGGGACGGCACCGACATTCCAGAAGCGACACCTACTCCTGATCCAGGAAATGGAAGTGCGCAACCTAGTGAAATACCTAGTACAGGCGGTGGCATGGAGAATAATTCAACGGGAAATTCCGGTGAAGGAAACTTGTAGAACAGGTGGTTGAGTAATGAACATGCAAAGGAATACGCGGTTTCGTTTTTTTATCGCTCTTGTATCCATTGCCATTCTTTTGGCTGGCTGTGGATCAAAGAGCGATATACGGACAACAGCTGATGATGGCGAGGCAGCGCCTGTAAAGACAATGAACTGGGACAAGATGCCTGAAATGGGCATCGATCTTAATAAGTCGTACACAGCGGAGTTCCATACGAATAAAGGCGATTTTTCAGTAAAGCTATTTTCTGATGAAGCGCCAGTAACGGTAAATAATTTCGTTTTCCTAGCTCGGGAAGGCTTTTATGATGGGTTGACATTCCACAGCATCATTGAATCGTATATGATTCTTGGCGGTGATCCAAAAGGAAATGGAACAGGAACACCTGGATATGTCATTCCTGATGAGCTTGATGCAGATATGAAATATGAAGAGGGAATTGTGGCGATGGCTAATGCGAGCAAGCCTAACTCCGGGGGCAGTCAGTTTTTCATTTGCACGGGTCCAGATGCCGTTAATTTAAATCGTGAACCGAATTATTCGATCTTCGGCAAGGTGGAGAACGGTATGGATATCGTACAAGCGATCGCTAAAACACCGATCAAGAACAATTCGCCGACTGAGAAAATAATTATCGAATCAATCGTCATTGAAGAAGCGTAATGCTAACGCCGTCCCATTTGGGCAATGTCATTAAGTTAAGTTCAAAGACAAGACCGGGAATAAAAATGGAATCCGAAACGGCACGGGAAAAAGCCCTGTGCCGTTTGTTTTTTTGTGCAAGCAAGGAAAAAAGCGTACAGCAAACAAAGCGGATGGAATATCCGCTTAAAAAATGTTCTTATGAACCGAATTATGCTACTCTGTAGACGAAGCTAACAGCTGATTTATAGCGAATTTTGCGCGTATTCTGCTGCCCTGGTCGAATGG